>CAYMFZ010000420.1:0-5596 GCA_964389585.1 uncultured Pirellulaceae bacterium
GAACCCGAAGGTGCTCCGCTTCCGATGGAGTTTTACGAAAAACTTGGTATCTCACCGCTGCCTAACGAAGGTTCCTATTTCATAGACTTTGAAAGTTGGATTCGTGAACAAGAGCTAAGCTTTTCGGACAAGAGTCACGCCAATCTCGTTTCGCATTGGGAGTTCGCTATGACGGGGCCATGGTCTCCTCAACAGTTCTCTGAGTTGAATCAATGGTGTGATGCGATGGCCCCTCAAATGGAATTGGTACGACAAGGAAGCCTGCGCGAACGCTACTATCATCCAATGGTCGTCGGCAAGGGCCAAAGACAATCTGTGATCGCAGCTTTGTTGAGTCTGGTTCAGCAAATGCGAAATTTTGCCCGGTTCTATTCAATCCGGTCAATGCGATCACTTGAGGCAGGAGACATCGACGCGGCTTTCGATGATGTCTTGACCATGTGGAGGATGGGGCATCAAGTTCGAAACGGTGGAACGTTGGTTGAGCAACTCGTGGGAATTGCAATTCAAGGAATCGCAACATCACCGATAGAAACGATTTGCGCATCCGGCAAGCCAACTTCGAAACAGTTAATGGATTTTTTGGCTGAGTTAGACAAAATCCCGCAGCCCAAAGGGATCCACGCCTCCGTCGAGTTGGCAGAACGTTACATGATGCTTGATATCATTGTTTCCATGGGGCGAGGCGAAACTGACACATATTCTCAACTAGGTGGAATGCCGCAACGCAGACCTGGACAACTGATGAATTTCGCTTTCAAGACGGTGGATTGGGAGGAGTGTTTAAGAGTCAGCAATATTTGGTATGAGCGGATCATCGAAGACGCAAAAATCGAAGGCTTCGAGGCTCGCTCCGTGGCTTTGACCCAGTTGGAAGACGACATGAAGGTTTTGCAACAAAAACTTGTGAGTCCTTCAAATCTAGCGCTGACAGCCGTTGGTGGTCGTAGAGTCAAGGGACGTCTCATGGCTGAGTCACTTGTTACGATGCTCTCGCCCGCACTTCAACAAGTGTCCGCGGCCGAGTTTCGCAGCGACGCCTTTCGAAAACGATCTCGCATCCTCATCGCGTTGACGGCATTCGAAAAAGACAATGGTCATTTCCCGCAGAAGCTAGAAGAGCTTGCCCCCAAATACTTGATGACGATTCCAGACGATCCGTTTACGAATTTGCCGTTCAAGTTTGAGTTAGACAAAGATGAATTTGGAAATCCAATAGTTGTCTTATATTCTGTGGGTGTGAATCAGATCGACGATGTTGGCGCGGACTTTTCTTCCAATGGAGATGATTGGCCGGTCCAATGGTACGTTCCGACTTGGGAAGATTTTCAAGCTGAAAAAGTCCATTCTGCGAACGCTTGGTTCGATGAAGATGAAGACCTAGAGGCGTCCGACATTGAATCAGAAACTTCTGATTTTGGTTTTGGATCTGATAACTTATCTGAAGTAAATGACGATCTTCCGCCCAAACCACGTGAGAAGTAATTGACCAAGAACCAATCACGAAACCAAAAGCTAATACGACCATGAGCCGAAGGCGTTAGCCTCGGGCCGGAATAACCAGCAAAATATGCCACTCGTTGGGATTGGCCGAGGATAGGGCCAATGGCTCACAACTTTTAGGTTAGACTCTATGCGAACGAGCGAAAAGACGCATTTGGTGACTTGTTCGCGAATTGAAACAGGTCTCGATGCTGCCAGTACGAACAAAGTATGGATGAACTTTGCCCAGGGATGAAATTTGCAACAGCTCATTCAATTCATCAAAATCTCTCGACCTGGGTTTTGGCCAACGCATCTTTGGTTCTATCTCTTACCGTTCGCAACGAAGAACATGTTTGGTGAGATTCCGTTCTGGATTGGTGCGGTCTACATCACGGTTCCGCTGGGACTTCTCCTTTATGGCTGGAACGATTTGGGGGATGTTGAGACCGACGCAGTCAATCCGCGCAAAGGCAACTGGCTGTTCGGCGCCAAGCCAAACATTAAGGTTCTACGTCGCGTGCCGATTGCGATTCTGATCACGCAGGTTCCGTTTTTGGTTGCCTTCGTCTACTTTGGTGGCCTCAAGATGATCGGTTGGTTTCTCGCCGTCGTGCTTGTCAACGCAACTTACAACTCGCTGGGCTTCAAACAACGTCCCGTGTTGGACTTGCTTAACCAAGTCGGCTATCTCCTGATTTTTGTGTTGGCAAGTTGGATTTGCAGCGTCGAACAACTCAATACACCCGCGATGATTTTCTCGGCTTTGTTTGCCATGCAAAGCCATCTGTTTGGACAGATTATGGATGTTGAGCAAGACAAATTCGCCGGGCGTCGCTCGACTGCGGTCACCATTGGAGTTGTGCCCAGCAAATTTTTGCTTTCCGGAATCATGCTGGTCGAAAGCGTAATCGCTTTTTCTTTTTTCCGTGGCACGATCGTTGGCGTGTTCATGCTCGCTGGCGCGTTATTCTTTTTTGCTGACGCGATGTTTGGGCCAAAAAAGTATCCAATCCAATTCGTGATCGCCTTTTTTATTGGTTGGAATTTAATCTGTCTCGCAACAATGCATTTCATTTGGCAACACGGTCTGTTTTTGTTGTCTTAGAGTATTGACTCCCAATCGTAGGCAAGGAATTCGTATTCGAAACAAGTCATGACCCAACCCGCTCCACTTAATCAGACTTTCTACGAAGCGAACACCGCGCAAGTCGCGAGAAACCTGATTGGTAAGACGCTCGTGTCCGTGATCGACCGCAAACTTGTCTCAGGAACAATCGTCGAGACCGAGGCTTACCTGCCCAGCAACGATTCGGCTTGTCACGCATCTAAGCATCGCACTCAACGGACAGAAGTCATGTTTGGCCCCGCTGGATTCGCTTACGTCTACCCAATCCACGCAAAATATTGCTTCAACATTGTGACCGAGTCGATCGAGCAAGGTTGTGCGGTGTTGATTCGTGCACTTGAACCAATTTCAGGACGAACGACCATTGAGCGGCGTCGCGGGGTGCAAGATCCCAGACGGCTGACAACAGGGCCAGCCAATCTTTGCCAGTCGCTTGGCATTGATCGAAGTACAAATGGCCACGATTTAACGCTTGGGAAAAAAGTCTGGATTGAAGAAGGACTTGGTTTGACCGAATCGGGCATTACAATCAAGACATCGAGGCGGATTGGGGTGACAAGTGCGAAAGCCCGACTTCTTCGTTTTTATTCGGCAGGCAATCCTTACGTGAGTGGACCTCTGTCGACTCGAACTTAAACAATCAGCGGACCATCAAGATGAAAACATACAGTCTATATGCCGCAACGATTATCGGATTGGTTTTGATGCTCAATGCGGGCTGTGATCAAACCGTAGTCGCTGGCAAGGCTACAAATGAAGCATCCCCTTCAATCAACCCCACACAAGACGAACGTCCTGCTCCGCTGATTGGCGAAAAGGAAGGCGAGTGGACAATCGTTTGGCAAGACGAATTTGATGGCGATTCCGTCGACGCATCAAAGTGGAAATTCGAAACCGGCTCACACGGATGGGGCAATGCGGAATGGCAAAATTATACCAACGGCGAAAATTCGGTCGTCAGTGATGGAACACTCAAGATCACCGCAAAGAAGATTGGACCAGGACAAAAAGCGGGCGACTATTCTTCCAGCCGAATGAATAGTAAACAGTCTTTCACCTATGGCCGAATGGAAATGCGAGCCAAGATGCCTGCCTACAAAGGCAAGGGGCTTTGGCCGGCACTTTGGATGCTCGGAGATAGTATTGGAACCAACGGTTGGCCAAATTGTGGCGAGCTCGACATCCTCGAATACGTTAGCTACCAACCTGACACGATTCATTGTGCGATTCACAGCAAAGCCAACAATCATGGTGATGGTACCCAAATCGAGGCCCATAAAAAGCTTGAATCTGCCGAGGAAGAGTTCCATACTTACGGACTTGAGTGGAGTGAAGACAAGCTTTCTTTTTACACTGACGATCCATCGAACGTTAAAATGACTTTCGATCGACCAGAAAAATTCGACAACAAGAATTGGCCTTGGGATAAGCCCCATTACTTCTTAATGAATATCGCCGTCGGTGGCGGATGGGGTGGTAAACAAGGCGTTGAAGACGACAAGATTTTTCCAGCCACGATGGAAGTCGACTACGTTCGGGTTTATCAAAGAAAGAAGGCGGACAAGTAATTTGTCTGCTCGCGTTTTGAGCTTAATTGACGCCCCATTCAAAGATATTCAAACCGGTGATTCATGATTTCCGCATCCAAGTTAACTTTCATTGCCTTGCTGTTTGTTTCCATCGCAAACTCCGCGCTCGCTGATTCGCCAGACGAACTGGTTCCACCCAATGTCGTGATCGTCATCACGGATGATCAAGGCTACGGGGACTTGAGTTGCCACGGAAATCCGGTTTTAAAAACGCCCAATATTGATGAGCTTTTCGCCGAGTCCGTTCGCTTGGTTGATTACCATGTCGCGCCGACTTGTTCGCCAACGCGCGCCGCACTTCAATCGGGACATTGGACTAATCGAACGGGTGTCTGGCATACGATCATGGGTCGCAGCATGCTACGTGAGAACGAGCCGACGATCGGTCAAGTTTTCAAAGACGCTGGTTATGCAACTGGAATGTTTGGCAAATGGCATCTAGGCGACAACTATCCTTATCGACCTGAAGACCGTGGCTATACCGAAGTGCTACGTCATGGCGGTGGCGGCGTTGGGCAAACTCCTGACTATTGGGACAATGCCTATTTTGATGGGAGCTATTGGCATAACGGTACACCAACTCCCGTCAAAGGCTACTGTTCGGATGTCTTTTTTGACTACGCAAAACAGTTCATCCAGACGCAAAAGAAAGCCGGCAAACCGTTCTTGGCATATGTTTCAACCAACGCGCCGCATGGCCCACTTCATGCTCCCGAAGCGTATTCGAAACCCTATCTCGAAAACCATCCAATGGGTTTGTCGAATTTTTATGGAATGATCGCGAACATTGATGACAATGTTGGCAAGATGCGATCGTTTCTTGATGACGAAGGACTAACTGAGAATACCATCTTCATTTTCACAACCGATAACGGCACGGCGGGTGGCAACAAAATTTTCAATGCAAACATGCGAGGAAAGAAAGGTAGTCAATACGATGGTGGACACCGAGTTCCATTCTTTCTTCATTGGCCGGCCGGCAACATGAAAACGGCGCTCGACGTTCAGCCGATTTCACACGCGGTAGACATTTTGCCAACATTGATTGACCTATGCGGAATCGCAACGCCCAAGGGAATCGACTTTGACGGAAAGAGCATTTCAAGTTTGCTTCGTGGAAAACCTGATCCAGCCATTGACTGGAATGAGCGAATTTTGATTACTGACTCGCAACGTGTTAAAGATCCAATCATGTGGAAATCAAGTAGCGTGATGACTTCTAAATGGCGTTTGATCGACGGTGACGAGCTTTACGACATCAAGGCCGACCCTGGACAAAAACAGGATGTGGCAAGTGCTTTTCCGGCTGAGGTTCGACGGCTTCGCGATTTCTACCAAGGTTGGTGGGAAGAGTTGGAACCAAGCTTTCGACAGGACACTGCAATTTACCTTGGGC
>CAYMFZ010000421.1:0-3144 GCA_964389585.1 uncultured Pirellulaceae bacterium
GAACGGCCACAATGCCAGTGTGGCATTTCACTCCGTGAAATAGCGCCAAACCTGAAGCGAAGCGAAGGAGTCCAACAGCAGGTGATCGAAGTCGCCAGATTCAAAGTCAAAGTCAAAGTCAAAGTCAAAGTCAAAGTCAAAGTCACCGCTGCCTAGATCGCGATGCACCAGCAACCAATGCCCCATCAACCGACGCGTCCCCGATCTTCAAACCGGCGGTGCTTTAGATCGAGAATTGATGGCGATGCTATCGTAAGCATCTGAAAGTCGCCCCGCCAAATCAGGCGCGTTCCCATACGTCGCCCCATATTTCGCAAAAAACTTAGCCGATCTCGTTAGCGTAACGGTCGGCCCAAACTGTTCGCACGCTAACCTAACTTGCTTTCAATCCAAGCCATCAAATCTTTTTTCTGGTAGAATGTGGCACGCGGGTTTGGACCGCTCTGATCGTTTACGTACCTACCTAATCCTTTTAAAAACCAAATGGCAAAGCGTCTTTCTGTTGTCGTCTCCCAAAGCCCTAGCAAGAATCCGGCGAAACGGAAACTTGAAGAGGATATCGTTGCAGGCTTGCTATTTGAAAATGGCATCGACGTGACGATCGTGCCCAACTTGTACGACATCAAACCTGACAGCACAGGAATGTTGGCGCTTCAACAAGTTAACGGAAACGCGGTTGTCATCTCGTGGCTATTCGAGCGGGCAGCGCATTGGATTCTGGACCGCAACTCGATCAACGGTCATGTCGGCGAAGTCTTATTGAAAAACGAAGATGAAGACGATGAGGAATTAGAAGAAGACAAGAATGAGGAAGATGACAAAGAGCGTGTGATCGACTCTCGGAAAATTCCCAACCGAAAGATCTATTGTCTTGACTTAAAGATCACGAATGCCGCGTCAGAATTTATCGAGGAAGTCAAACGAATCCACAAAGAGAACGCCGTTCAAGTAGTTGGATTGGGAGACATCATCAATGCCGCTCCAATGAAGCCAAATGGCTCTTCCAATGGCTCGTCGAACGGCAACGGAGCTGGACTAACGGCCGAGCAGCGAATGGCTTCTCCAACCAATGATACGGCTTTGTCCGCCAATGGAAACGGACTCGACCAACCATCGATCGTCAATCGAATCGAACAAACGGGTGGCCGCCGCTGGTATCCTGTGATTGATTACAGTCGCTGCACCAATTGCATGGAGTGCATCGACTTTTGCTTATTCGGCGTTTACGGAGTTGACACGATCGACACGATTCTCGTCGAGCAACCTGACAACTGTCGCAAAGGCTGTCCGGCGTGCAGTCGAGTGTGTCCAGAAAATGCAATCATGTTTCCTCAACACAAAACGCCTGCGATTGCGGGCTCGTCCGATGCCGTCGCCACGCTCAAGGTTGATCTTTCGCAACTGTTTGGAGCTCCGGCAGATGGAAAATCAGCTGAAGAACTTGCCGCGCTCGAACGTGACGAACAATTGATCGCCGCCGGTCGTGACGCCGTTGGGATGACCGTCGGAATGCCACGTCGACAAGAGAATCGAGACGACGAACCTAAAGACGATCTCGACGATCTAGTTGATGAATTGAACGACCTCGACATTTAGGTCCCTAACTAACGACGCACCACGCCACGTTCAGAAACGAATGAGCTAGATGCTTAGCACCGACGTTGATCTTCCGCGCGATTATGTAGCAAAGTTTCCTGACCATTGTGTCGGATGCCGGGAAGAAACGTTTCGTGAAACGTATCGCATCAGCACTCGCGATTTTCGCTTGGGGTCAATCCTGTTTTGGTGGATGCTGGGAAGCAAGGCGGTAGTCGAATTCCCGTGTTGTCAAACGTGCAAATTTAAAATGCGGATGCAACGCTTCGGCAGTGCAATAGCGACACTCTTCCTTGCGATAATCGCGATCTACTTTTTCTTTCCTATCCTTAAAGATTGGGAACGCCCTCTCGGCAGAATCATGATGTTGGTGATGGGATTGGTTTGTGTTAGCCCTGTCGTTATTTTTCAAGTATTTTTTCCGCCGGCCTTCGACATCACCTCCTCAAAAAAGAGCATCAGTTATGAGTTCAAGCATGAAGAAGACGCCATAGCGTTTAGCGAACTCAACGAAGATGCTGAATGGATGACGATTTCATAACGGCTTCATGACAGTTTCTTAATTCGCCAGCTTTTAATTGGACTCGCTTTTGATTCTATTAAGTCCATGGATGCGACGCTTCGAAAACAAAATGGAGTTCATTACACGCCGATTGAATTGGCTGATTTCCTTGCACGTCAAACGGTTGAATGCCTTAACCCGAAAAAGCGAACAATTGCCATTCTCGATCCCGCATGTGGTGATGGGCAGTTACTGGTTTCCTTGATTACCCGCTTGGAAGCTGAAGGTTTTTCGAAGATCCACGTCACTGGTTTTGATATCGACCCATCTGCGGTTTTACAAACCCAATCACGACTGGATCAGTTCCGACTCGCGAGCTGCAACATTCTCAAAAGCGATTTTCTCTCAAGCGAAACTTCCACCGCCCGATTCGATTGCGTGATCGCCAATCCGCCCTACGTTCGAACACAAGTGCTTGGTCGAGTCGAATCACAAAACTTGGCGAAGAGGTTTAATCTCTCAGGGAGAGTTGATCTCTATCAAGCATTCGCGGTCGCGATTCACGCCGCGCTGAAGCCAGGTGGAGCGATGGGATTGCTGACATCAAATCGCTTTTTGACGGTCAAGTCTGGTGCCTCGATGCGAAAACTTCTGCAAACGAAGTTCCAACTCGACCAGATTTTTGACCTCGGCGACACGAAGCTTTTTAATGCTTCCGTTTTGCCAGTGATCGTGACTGGCAATCGCCGTAACGACTTGCGTCCGCTTCGCCCAACTCAATTTCATCGTGTCTACCAAACGAATTGTTCATCAACTCCACTGCCATCGCAGGCGAATGAAACAATGCCGACGGTATTTGAGTTGTTGGATGACCAATCCAAAAGCGGCGAACTCAACTCGGAATCTGGTGGCGTGCTGATCGAACGAGGCGAGCTAGTCTGCGATGAAGACCATTCGATTTGGTCACTTGGTAATTCGGAAACTCGCCGTTGGTTGGAAAAGGTTCGTTCTCATCAAGTTTTTCGCTTCGATGACATCGTTGAAAT
>CAYMFZ010000421.1:3154-5565 GCA_964389585.1 uncultured Pirellulaceae bacterium
CCACGGCTGATGCCGTTTTCATTCGTGATCATTGGACAAAGATCGAGAGTGCCATTCGACCCGAGAAAAATTTGCTTCGACCGTTGATCACCCATCATGATGCGCAGCGTTGGGTGATTGAGTTGCCCCGCAAGCAAGTTCTTTATCCTTACGATCGCAGCTCCAGCAAACGCCAAACGATTGACCTCCCGCTGTTCCCTCGGGCAGAATCCTATCTTGCTCAACATCGCGAACGCTTAGAGGGACGTAAGTATTTGATCGACTCTGGTCGAGACTGGTTTGAGATCTGGGTTCCTCATCAACCCAAAGAATGGTCAATGCCCAAGCTTGTTTGGCCAGACATTTCCGAGCGGCCAAAGTTCTTTCTCGATTCCAGCGGCGCCATCGTCAATGGCGATTGTTACTGGAGCAAACTTCGACCCGACGTTGACGCAGATTGGCTTTATCTAATGTTGGCCGTGGCAAATTCGAGTGTTGCGACGACTTTTTATGACACGATGTTTCATAACAAGCTTTATTCGGGTCGAAGAAGGTTCATGACCCAGTACGTCAAAGAGTTTCCTTTGCCTCAATTAGACTCAAAACTTGGCAGGCAAATCGTTCGAATTGTTAAGCGTCTGATCGAGAAACCAAACAAGCACGATGAAGCCAAGGTTGAGGCGAAAGTTCTCGAGGCGTTTGGATTGGCAGGACAGAAGTCAACCTGAAACGTTGGTCTCGGATTAGAACCGCTGGAAAATGAGACACTAGGTTGGCTGGTCCGAGGCTTACGCCAACGGCTCACTAAAATCAAGGATATTCGACAACACGATAGTTATGGGATAGGCTCTTAGCAAGTGACCGAGGCCAGGAGTATTAGCGATAATCTCCTGCGTATCAGGATCGATCACTCCTTCCTTTCGAAATAAATGCTTGTATCGACATCAAAAATCCACTCGGATACGATGAATTGGGCACTGTCCGTTTTGATGGGACCTGAAAATAAAATCGAAAAGTAGATTATTCGATTTCATCGTCTTCCTCGTTAGGAACGAGTTCCTCGGCAACAAGGTTGGCGAATTGCTGTGCAGTCATAAGCGGTGCGGTGAGTGGTGCTATTTGCATTCGGCAGCAAGTGCCATGGACGAACTCTCTCCAAAACGGCCAGCAATTATAGGCACCTCCTACTCTAGCAAAAGCATCTACTTGCTCTTCGGTAAACTCTTCCTTAATTGTGTAGGATGTGGTGAAGTCAGCATTTATTACCAATGCGGTATCACTATCTTCCGCCGAATTTTTACCGGAGAGTTTAAAAAAGACTTTGGTAGTAACCTTCTTCTCCTCAACTTCGTGAGAAACATTTATAGACTGATCAAGCACATCAATTGGGCCGCTCCCCAACAACTTGAATTCTCCCATTGTCTGTTTTACAAAATCAATGCTTGCTGATCCTACGACGGCTTGCGCAAGCTTAAGTAATTCAGTCATGCACCTACCGCCCATGTATATCCGTTGGCTTCAGCAGCACCATCTCCACGATTAGGACTTAGGTCAACTGGGCCTGAAAGATCCCAAGGAATTCGGGCAGAGAATCCTGTTTCGTGCCAAACCAGATCATGAAAACGATCTTCAATTTTTGAAAATCTCGCCCGATCAATGCTTCGATTGTGAAGATTAGCCAAAAATCCATTGATCATCCCAATGTCTTTTGCAGACCCTACGGAACCAGAATCAACTCCAAGCAACTTGCCATCTAAAAACCACCGTAGTACTCCCGACCAACTCCATACCGGCTTTCGTTCTTCTATGTACCTAATTGGCTTTGGGAAATTACCTGGACCTCGCTGTCCACAAATATACTGGTGGATTTGCTGTCTAGTTTTATCTAGTCTCTTGCTGATCTGAATCTGAGAAACTAGGTCGCATGGATCAACGCAAAGCACTTTTGGTGCAAGACCAATCTCTTTTAGCTCGTACAACACTTGAAATACGGCATCCACAAGAGTGGCTGCTCGTCGCTCAAACATTAGGATGACTCGCCCATCGACTGAGCTTAACTGGCAATCTGAGCAGCTACTTCCGTAAATTTGATCCTCAAGATTGTCGTCAAGATTGACTTCATCACAAAACACTATTGAGAACTCAAAGTCACTCATCATTGTTCTCCTCGGTTTGTTGGTGAGGGCAATTGTCTATCAATCGCCTTAGTCGCCTAGCATCACTCCCCGGATTTCGGGGCGTAGAGTTCACAGAATGAATACAGCCATTCCGTTCATTATGGGGGCAAAGTACTCTTCCCCAAGCGTGCCCTTTTTTGCTTTGTATGACCCTCCATCCCTGTGCGATGGCATACTCAACCACCGCATTCAATTCAGGGCTTGGGTGACGACTCATTATTGATCCTAGTTCGACTGTTGACACGGGTCAAGCAC
>CAYMFZ010000422.1:0-5544 GCA_964389585.1 uncultured Pirellulaceae bacterium
GATATTCAGCAATCAGATTAGTTGTGGGATAGGTTCTTAGTTGTCAGCCGATTCATTACTTGCCGTCGGCTCCGAGGATTTTTTTTCTGCCGTGCCGGCATTCCCCCCGGACGTTTCAGGCTTTCAAGTAGTTCCTTTTTCCAAATCGCATAGCCTGACTCACTCAAGTGAAGTCCGTCCTCGATAAACAATTCCGGTTTAAGTTTTCCTTCGGTATCAAGCATTGGCGAATCAATGTCGACGAAGAATAACTTGTCATCCATTTCGCAATAAGAATGGATCAACGCGTTGGTGCGACGAACCTTGTCGACCAGATTCCAGCGTGCGATGCTCGGTTTGATCGCGATGAAGTGAAGCGTCGTATTGGGAAGGCTTTTCCTCGCAATAGCCACGAACTCGGCAAAATCGGCGAACACTCGCTCGGGCGATTTCTTCGCATTGATATCGTTATCGCCTGCGTACATCACAATAACGCGCGGTTTGTGTTTGAGGACTAATCGGTCAACAAACTGAACCGAGTCTGCAAGTTGTGAACCTCCGAATCCTCGATTGATGGTGACGAGATCAGGGAATGACTCTTCTAAATTCCAAAGTCGAATGCTTGAGCTGCCCACGAACAAGATTGCGTTTTGCGGGACAGGTTTCGTTTCTTCAGCCGCTTCAAATTTCTCGACGGCGGATTCCCATTTGGTCTGGTGAAAATCTTGTTTCTCAGACTGAGCGATTAGCGGTTGAGCCAAAAACAAAGTTGAGGCGATGAAAAAGTAGAAGTGTTTCATTGGGAATCTGTGTGGATTTGTGAATGAAATATTTGCTCTTCTAAAGTTGATATGGGTATAGCTTAATGCCTATCCCAAAACCAAAAAGGCTTCTCAATGGGTGAGCCGTTGGCGCTAGCCGGCGCTAGCCTCGGGCCAGAATAACCTGCAAAACAAGCCACTCGTTGAGCTGGCGCGAGGCAAGAGCCTCTTATTCTGCTTTCTTAAAAAACTGATTGCGATTGAGCCACTGTTCGCAAAGTTTGGGCCAATTGGTGACAGGTTTCGTTTTGTCCGACCTCAAACCGTAGCCATGTCTACCCGCATCGAATACATGAAGCTCCGAGGGAACGTTGACTTGCGTTAAACCATTCATCAATCCCAAGCAGTTTCTCATAGGAACGAAATCATTGAAAGCATGAACGAGAAATGTTGGCGGAGAGTTTTTGTCGACTTGATTTTCGGGCAACAACTTACCTTCTTCGTCGACCATGCCAGCCGCATAAATCAGCATGGAATAGTTTGGCTTGCACGATTGCTGGTCAATTTCGTCTTTCGCTTGATAAAGACGATTGTTTGAATAGGAAGTCACCGCCGCAGTTTTTCCGCCAGCCGAAAACCCAAGCACTCCAATTTGATCGCTTTCGATTTTCCAATCCGTCGCCTTCGATCGAACCAAACTTATTGCTCGCTGGGCATCCTGAGCCGGCACTTTCCACCGCGGATCAAGTTTGGCAGTGGGAACGCGATACTTCAAAACAATTGCTGTTGTCCCGATTGAATTGAACCACTTCGCGACTTCGGTTCCTTCTAAATCCCAGGCGAGAATGTGAAAGCCTCCACCCGGGCAAATCACGACCGCGGAACCGTTTCGTTTGTCGATAGGCGCGTGGAAGATGTGAGCTTGAGGTGTCGATACGTTTCCTAAACGAATTACCCGTTTGCCGGCGACAAGATTGCCATCTGGTTTTGTTGTGTCGAGTTCAGGTCCAATTTTTCGCTCGGGACCAGGCATTGACTGTTGCCAAAGCTCAATCACTTCGTCCGCACGCGCTGAATCTCCCAATTGGTTTTGGGCGAAAAGACAGGCTGGCGCGAAACAGAGAATGAGAAATAGCCAGACGACACGCAAACAAAAGAAACGATGGTTCATGACGCTTTATCCAAACTTGAAATGACAACACCATCGTACTGCAAATTCGGATGACTATCGCTCATGATCGAGGTGCTTACCAACAATCTCGAGCATCGCGGGATGCAATCTCGAATTGGTTGCGAGTACTGATGTTTTGGAGAGTGGCAATTCTGTATTGCGACAAGTCGTGATCTTTCCACCTGCTTCTTCGAGAAACAGCCTTGCGGCGGCAAAGTCCCAGGGCGAAAGCTGGTATTCAAAGTATCCGCCAAATCGCCCCAGTCCGACTTGGACGATGTCGAGAGCAGCCGTTCCAAAACGACGAATGCCGTGAATGTTTTGTTGAAAAAGTTCGTCCACCGCGCGCAGTGTCGACTGCATCATTGCCCCTCGGTCGTAGTAGAATCCCACCGCAATCATTGTTTCGGCAAGCGTTTCGTGATCGTTAACCGAAACTGGATTTCCATTCCACTTCGCTCCCCTGCCCCGCTGACATGTAAACGCGTCATTGGTGCTTGGATTCAAGACAACTCCACATTCCGCAACGCCATCGCAGTAGTAAGCAATCGAAACCGCAAAGTGTGGAATGCCGTGGGCAAAATTATTGGTGCCATCGAGTGGATCAATAATCCAAAGATGCAGGGCATCGGCTCCGTCTGCGTGCTCTTCTTCGGCGAGGAATTCGTGATCGGGGAAAGCACTGCGGATCGTCTCAACAATGGCACGTTCGGCTTCAACGTCGGCCTGGGTAACGATTCCCTGATACTCGTCGTTTGATGTTTTGTTTTCAATTCCCGCGGAGGCTAAGTCAGCGAAGTACTTTTTCAAAATCGCTTGGCCGGCTTTCGCGGCTGTGATGGCGATCTTGAGTTCGGGTGTGTCGGATTTTGAATCGCTCAAAATTGGCTTTCGATTTTTAACTTGAGATGAGAAGCGGCTTTTTTCCACAAGATGTCGTCAGAATCTGGTGAGCCATTGGCGCAATCCCAATGATACCTATTGTTTGTTTAGATATTGTTGAAACCTAAACTCAGACGTATTCGAATCATCGTTCATGCCTTCCACGAAATGTTATCGTTGGGGCTGGCCTGAACCGTGAGGCACGCATTCGATTTGGAAAATCGAGCGACAATGTCGCTCAGCTCTCCGAGCTGTTAGCGTGCCCACCCAAAGACTCTTCCAAATTGCAAGGCGACCCTCGGTCTTGAAAAGTCAACGGCTCAAAAATCCACAAGATGTAGCGCCCTGGACATATGAATCGACTTGATCGGCAAATCCCAAAAAGAATGTATCCATCGTGAAATAGAATCCGCGTCTCTTTAACAAAACACATTCAATGTCCAACAGCGGGCAGATTTTCCATCAACTCAACGATCGCCTTTCGATCATCTTCTCCCGGCACCGTCGCAATTCCCTGCAGCCGGAAACACTCTTTGACACTACGAGAGTCAAACGCATCGCCTAAGATTTCAAAACTGTCTGTCGTTACCATCGCAGGATGCACAGCGCCACAGGCGTAGCACAGTTGCAGAATTTCTTTGCGAAGGATCGTGATGTAGTTTGCCAGCCGGGCCGATTTGTCCATCGGATCCAGGCCACGCATCAGCCATTTATTCTGAGTCGCAACACCCGTAGGGCATTTTCCTGTTTGGCAGATTTGTGCCTGGATGCAGCCAATCGCCATCATGGCTTCGCGGGCAATGTTGATCATGTCGCAGCCCATTGCCATCGCCAGCAAAGATTCTTGAGGAAACCCAAGCTTTCCCGATCCGATAAAAATGACTTTCTCATGCAGCCCGCATTCAGCGAACTCGCGAAACACCCGAGCGAACCCCATTTTGAATGGAAGTGAAACGTGATCAGAAAAAGTCAGCGGCGCCGCCCCGGTTCCTCCTTCGCCTCCATCGACAGCAACGAAGTCAACTCCACGCTCGTCTCGTTGCATGAGGGTTACAAGGTCGCGCCAGAAATCCAGTTCACCCACTGCCGATTTGATGCCAACAGGGAGTCCAGTAAGATCCGCCAATCGCTCGACAAAATCCAGCATCTCATCTGCATTGGAAAACTCGTAGTGCGAGTTGGGCGAGAGACAGCTCTTGCCGATTTCAATTCCACGGATCTGAGCAATCTCGGCGGTGACTTTGGAAGCGGGCAAAACGCCACCACGCCCGGGCTTGGCTCCCTGGCTGATTTTGACTTCGATAGCACGTACTTTGAATTGGTCGCAGGTTTCGACAAATCGTTTTTCATCGAACCTGCCGTTCGGCAACCGAGCTCCGTAGTAGCCAGTCCCAAGCTGCCACATCAGATCGCCACCGTGTGCATGATGCGGCGCGATTCCACCTTCGCCAGTATTCTGAATGCAGTCGGCCAGTTTGCAACCGCGATTGATTGCTTCTACGGCCGCTGCTGAAAGGGAGCCATAACTCATCGCGGAGACGTTAATGATTGAGCTTGGTCGAAACGCGTGTTTGCGACCGCGCGGACCGCCCAAGATTTTGGCGACAGGAATTCGATACTGAGGGTCGTATTTTGGCTCACCTGGTTGTGCATCGTGAACGGGAAACGAAGCTTGTTTTACGATCAGGTAACCCGGTGTTTGTTCCAAATCGTTGTCGGTGCCAAAGCCGAAGTAGTTGTTCTCTTTGTCGGCTGACCGATAGACCCAATGTCGTTGGTCTCGAGTGAACGGACGCTCTTCGTTGTTTCCCGCAACGATGTACTGACGAAGTTTTGGGCCGAGTTCTTCGAGCAAGTACCGACCATGCCCGACGATCGGGTAGTTGCGCAGGATGGGATGACGTTTTTGAAACAGGTCATGAATCGCCACGGCGGCAACGATCAATAGCATTACACCTAAAGCAATCCACCAACCCACATCGCACTCCCGGTTTGTTGTTTGTTTTGAATGTTCTTTCTTCGATTGGACATTCTACCAGTGAACAATGGAGCTTCGCTACTCGGTGTGGAGGGGCCGAGTAACGAGGAAGTAGGCACTGAGGTTTCAAGATACACATATTGGAGCGGTTGGAATTCGCAAAGCGCCCGGCCGCTTACGCGTCACGGCTCACGGCTCGAAAACCTGCCCGGCCGCTTACGCGTCACGGCTCACGATGTGTGCATGCGAGACGTATTGGAGCGAACTGTTGTGAGCCGTGGGCCGTAAGGCACCGGGCAATCGGGCTTTCGCTGAAGAATAAACGTCCGTTCTAAACATGCCGTTCGGTCGTCAACCAAACCAATTCAAAACGGAAGCAGAATTCAGATCCAAACGACATGTCGATTGAATTCGATTCAGCGACTACGATGGCTAAATGATTCAGGCCAAACAAGAAACATGGATTCAACGATTTTGGCCACTGCTGCTAATCGGTGGAGCTTGGCTGTGGTTGTTTTGGCCGATGATGACCGGCCAAGCCGTCGTTGGGTTTCGCGATTCGGCGTCTCTCTACTATCCCTATTTCAAATGGATTGATGCCCAGTGGGCGGCGGGTCATATTCCTCTTTGGAATCCTTATTGCAATTGGGGCTATCCCGTTGTCGCCGATGGAACGTCAAGCGTTTTCTATCCGGGCAAGCTAATTTTCTTCTGCCGATTTTTGTCTTATCCAGCGCGGTATGGAATCTACCTAGCGATTCACATTCCCATTG
>CAYMFZ010000423.1:0-4388 GCA_964389585.1 uncultured Pirellulaceae bacterium
CCCCTTCGCCACCAAAAAGTTTGTCGTTTCCATTTCCACCAATAATCGTATCGTCTCCATTAAGGCCGATCAGGCGATCTTCGCCATCTCCACCAACGAGCCGATCGTTTCCATTACCACCGTTCATTGTATCGATTCCCGATCCGCCGTTGAGCGTGTCGTTCCCGTCACCGCCCAGCAACAAAGTTTCGACACTGGTTGTATTTACAAAGATGTCATCACCACCCAGCCCGACAAAAATCACTTTTGTTACTTCAGAAGTCGAAAACGTTTGATTTGGGGAACCAGTCAAGGACGCTCGGTAAGTGGTAGCGTTCGTCGAAACAAAAGATGCTGTATCGGCTGACTCTGATCCGCCAATCGTTACTTCACCAGTTCCTGAATCAAAAAAGATTCCCGCCAACAAATTACGTTCTTCTAGTGACTCGAACTGCAATCTAGATGCTCGAACTGAACGACTTCTTTTTCGTCCGCGAGACTTTTGAGATTCCGACTCTTGGCTTAAACCCTGAACTCTTGACTTCAATTGATTCAACTTAGACCACAAAGACATAACTCATCCTTTTCAATTTGTTGCGATATACGGCATCAACGTTATTAGCGCGTAATCAGCCTATCAAGTTGAGCGCGACTGGAACAGGCTTCTCTTTTGATTTGCCATCACAAAATTCGCTCGAGGCAAACGAATGGTGGGGATGCGAGTTGCGGATCTGAACGTTTTATAAAACGAAAAATTGCGTTGAGCGTGATTACAAATAGATGGACTTACCTTTCCCAAGAACGACCAAGCCTCCCGTCAAGCATTTGGGGAAACCAACTTTAGGGAAAATTCTACAATACATTGTCAAAAAATTCTAATCCCCATTAACAGCTAGACGAAGAAGACTTTTTCAATCGTAAAACTTCCTACTTCTCGAAAACGCAAGTTATCGCTTTGAACAAGACAAAGTTTTTTTCGACCGTAGATAATTCAATCAAGCTTCAAATTGAAAATAGCCGTTTCCGTGCAGGATTTCGCTTTGCCGGAACCCCGGAACGAATCCTCCCAACGCACTTACGTAAGTTCCAGTAGAAAAGACGTTAGGAGCTTCCGTTTCAAAAATTTCACCGTCAATCTCAATTCGGTCGATCGCCACGTTGAAGTCAACTCCGTTGGCTGGGTCATACGTGTCATTCAGAAATTCAACGCGTACGTCGCTTGCACTGAACGGTACGTCGCTGGAATAAGTAAGTTCAATAAAGTTGCGATTGCTTAAGTCACCGGCTGAACCTCCCAAAAGACTTAAATCGTAGGTAGCAACCTGCACACCACCGATTCGAAGTCCTATCAATTCGCTTCCGGAATTTCCAGCAGCAAAAATCTTTATCTCGGTTGATGGGGCAACGACCAAATCGTTGCTCGTACCCGGTGTTCCATTAACCTGAGTGCTCGCCACCCAACTAGTAGCAAGACGATTATCAAGATTGGGATTGGTTAGCGCCAACGAAAAACCGTCTCCGTCAGGTTCGGACGTCCAAGGATCCGAATCGGAATACGTGACTTGGTCGACGATATTGCCACTGCGATCAAGCAGCGTCACGGCTTCACCTCCTCCGCTCAGCCCACCCGAGTACTGAGCCCCGACAAAGATATTCCCAGTCGCTTGGGAATTAAATTGAATCAAATTGTCGGTGAATACCAAATACTGATTTGGCAAGATCACGGTTCCAAATCCGATAGTCAGTCCGACTCCATCAATCTCCCAGCCTGACAAATCGACTGACTCGTTTGAGTTGTTGAATAGCTCCAAAAACTCCGCGTCGTCTCCAGCCGGATTGTAGTGCAACTCATTGATCACGATGTTGTTGTTGCCAGTGGCCGATCCCGGCATTCGAGATTCCGCAGCGAAGGCCACCCGTCGCCCATCAATCGAGTCTTGCCACTCATCAGCAAAATAAGTGGATGGATAAATATCCGTTCGACCCCATTGAGCAAATTCGAGTGCGGAATTCGTTGGGCCAATTTGTTCAATCAATTCAGCCCGCCGCTCAAGCAAATCGTCGTTGCCAAGGTAAGTATCAACCAACGTTTGAATTCTTCGCCAATACATATCCTGGAATTCAGGAACGTCGAAAAACGAATCAAGGTACTCGTTTTGAATCGACTCAGGCGTCGTAAATTCGCCACCATCTCCGTCTGAAGGAAATTCCCAAAGTCGATCAAGATCCCACTCGATGATCGACCACTTATTCGTTTCGCTGTCCAGCGCCACGTAAAAGTTCTGAACCCGCTGATCATCGTGTCGTGTCAAGGCAGAAAGCGCCATGTGATTGATCGCCGATGGAATGTCGACATTTTCATACAACCATGCCGTCTTCGCAGCCGATGGCGGCGCGGTTAAGACATCATTCAACAGCTCAATCGATGTGAAGTCGTCATTCTCAGGTCGCTTCTTATCGAACTGAGCAGAAGTCCCAAATCCTCCGCGGTCTGCTTTGTAAAATTCATCCCCATCGAAACCGTTCGCCATTCGCCAAGCTCCATCGTAGAGTTCTTGAAATCGAAACACGCCCCAGAAGTCACCGTTTTGCTCAACGCGAGTAAAGAACGAGCTGGTAAACGATTCGGTTTCGGCATTGAAAACGTCCCAGGAAATATCCGGATTCACTACCGACCAATCTCCGAAATCGGCATTGATCCCAAACTCGTCGATTGGATAAGAGCCTTCAGCACCAACATCAAAAGCGTATCCAGATGGCAATTCGAACTTGAGACTCTTCTTTGGAAAGAAAGTTCGTGAATGATCGCCACCCCGAACACGAACCGTCGCGTTATCAACGACCTGGTTTCCGTAAGCAACCACAACCGGAATCTTGGTATTTGTCAAAGCCAGCTCTGTCGTCGTCAGCTCCGCAAACTGTGCCTCGTCCACCCAGTACTGAAAAACTGGAAGCGAGTTGTCAGCGATATCCGTTGGCGAAACGACGACGCCCAAGTAGTTGATCGAATCACCCGCGAAAGGAGCAACCGCCACATCAGAAGTAATGCGGTATCGAACTAATTCACCTGCAGATTGACCTGGAACCGTCGCCTCCCAAAGATCGCCACCAACGTTAGTCATCGCGACCACAACATCGGAACCATTGAAACCGATCCTATAAGTCAGGTTCGCGAACGTGGCGTTTGCAATCGTCGCCGAAATGTTAAATGCCTGGTCGGGCAGTGGCTGCCCTGGGGAAACCGTGATATCGGTAATGCCTTCCTGCACGCCATCGACGACTGAATTTTCAGCCCCAGGCGTTGGGTCGCCGTTAGAAGCCGCCCAACTTACTGCGACTGAATTATCCGATGCGATGTCGATCAATTCTAAAGACGGGCCATTGCCGTCAGGAGCATTCGGCCAAGGCGCCACATCGTCGTAGCTGACTTCGTCCACAACCGTGACTCCATCAGCGGCAAGCAATTGAATCAACTCTCCACCGCCCGATAGTCCACCAGCCTCGAACTCGGCCAACGGCGTCACCCCCCAAGTCGACTGAGCCAAAGCCGATGAAGGCGCAACGATTGCGTATTCACCCGCACCCAAAATTGTTCCAGGTGCAAATGTCAAAGTGAACCCAACGAACGACATCCCCGATAGATCCGCCGCTTCACTTCCTGGGTTATAAAGTTCCAAAAACTCGGCATCCCCATCGAGTGCATCCGCCGGGTTGTAAAGAATTTCATTGATGATCACTCGAGGAGGATCACCTGGATTCACGGCGTCACCAGCAAACTGAAAGTAACCATTGGTGTGAATCGTTTCGCTCAAACGGAATCCGGGTTCGACACCATCGGCAGGAAGCCATGTACCAGTAGAAAATACTTGTGGGTCTTCCGTTTCAAAACGCTGATCGTCAATCACGATCCCGTCCACTCTCACATTGCGATCAATCCCATTTTCAGGTTCATAGAGATCGTTTGTGAAGTTAATTCTCACATCATCCGCAGCAATCAATTCAGACGTCGAATAATTTAGTTCGACATAACTTCCGTCGTCGGCTCCGGTACCGAGATTGCTAAACGTTTGAACAACGGCACCGGCAACTTCGAGTTCAATGACTTCCTCACCGGTGGTGCCAGCCGCGAAAATCTGGACGCTGGAAAGCATCATTCGATCTTCAAGTTTCTCAAGCTGGAGCTGGCTTGACGGTGAAACGTTTTTAAGCGTTTTTCGTTTTGGAAAAATCACAATAGAACCTTTTGACTTGGTGCAAATCTTGGCAGCTTATTTGGGGCCGATTGTAACTGCTTTTGAGAGCGACATCCAAAAAGTTATTAAGCCCACGGATTGCCGAGACATAGAGACAATCAAAACCAAGTAATTGAGCGAAAACAAGGTGAAAGCAAGACCGAGGTGAGCCGTAGG
>CAYMFZ010000423.1:4398-5535 GCA_964389585.1 uncultured Pirellulaceae bacterium
GCGCTAGCCTCGGGCCAGAGAAACCAGCAAAACATATCACTCGTTCGGCTGGCCCGAGGCTAGCGCCCTCGGCTCACAAGTACTGCGACAAGATCTCAGGAAGTGATCCCGAGAAGTTGAGGCTTCCGATATGAGCCACTGATTGAAAGAGCCCCTGATTGAAAGAGCGATTAATTGAAGAGCGATTAATTGAAGAGCCCTTAATTGAAACTTCAGACGGCGGCGACAATCTTCTCGACTTTAACGGCACAGACTTTGTATTCGCCGGTTCCCGTCACCGCATCGCCTGCATCGTTGGTCAGCAAATTCGCGCGAGACTCTGCAAAATGCATCGGCATCCAAATGCAACCTGGTCGAACGCGCGGTGAAACCCAAGCTTCCGCTTCTATCTCGCCGCGGCGAGAACTGATGCGAACCATTTCGCCATGCTCAATTTTGAGCTTTCTGGCATCACTCCGATGAATCTCGATAAAGTTGCCGCGTTGTTTTGCAACCGGCCCCGGATCGCGACGAGTCTGCGTCGCACTATTGTAGTGATACAACGTTCGGCCAGTCGAAAGCACCAACGGAAAGTCGTTGTCGGGAAGCTCCGCACTTGGTCGATAGTCGACCGCTTGGAATTGAGCCTTCCCAATCATCGGCCCATCGATATGCAACGTTGGCGTTCCCGGATGCGATTCGTCTGGGCAAGGCCACTGAAGCCCCGCAACATTTTCTTCAAGTCGTTTATGCGAAATGCCAGCGATCTTTGGCGTCAACGAAGCGAACTCTTCAAAAACTTCGCCTGGATTTTCGTAATGCGGCATCTCATAGCCAACGGCTCGCGCGACGTCACATAAGATCTTCCAATCCTCGCGCGCGTTGCCGGGCGGACTAACCGCTTTGCGAACTCGCTGAACTCGCCGATCACTATTTGTGAACACTCCATCTTTTTCAGCGAAACAAGCTCCTGGGAAAATCACATCGGCGAATCGCGTCGTTTCGTTGTGAAAGATCTCTTGGCAAACGATCAACTCACATTGGTTAAGCCCTTTTTCGACTTTGGAAACGTTTGGTTCAGAGATGACGATATCTTCGCCCATCACATAAACGGCTTTCATTCTGCCGGCAGCCATCTCTTTCATCATCACGTTCAAA
>CAYMFZ010000424.1:0-5514 GCA_964389585.1 uncultured Pirellulaceae bacterium
TCACTTGGGCCATCATCATCGTCAGCGCCGCGTAAGAGCCAATATTGAACGGCACACCCAAGAACACATCGGCACTACGCTGATACAATTGACAAGACAGCTCACCATTGGCAACGTAAAACTGAAAGAACGCATGGCAAGGGGGAAGCTTCATCTTCGGAATTTCAGCAACGTTCCATGCGCTCACAATCAATCGACGGGAATCGGGATTGGTTTTGATCTGCTCGACGACGTTGGAAATCTGATCTACCGTTTCGCCATCAGCCCCAAGCCATGATCGCCACTGCGAACCGTAAACTGGGCCAAGCTCGCCGTTCTCGTCTGCCCACTCGTTCCAAATTTTGACGCCGTTTTCTTGCAAGTAACGAACGTTGGTGTCACCACTCAAGAACCAAAGCAGCTCGTGAATGATACTTTTGAAGTGAATCTTCTTCGTAGTGACCAGTGGGAATGTTTCGCGAAGGTCGAACCGCATCTGATAACCAAACACGGATTGCGTTCCGGTCCCGGTTCGGTCGGTTTTTTCGACGCCTTGATCGAGGATATGCCGAAGAAGTTGAAGGTATTGTTGCATGTCCATTTTTTAGGTTCTGCTTCTTGAAGTAGCAACCCCTTAAACAACAGCCACGAACAAACGGCTGTTTTCACTTTGCGTAAATACTGAAACCGTTTGAAGGAACCGGATTTATCCGGTCGGCGAAGACTAAATTGCCATTTACATTTCGCAAACGTAAATCAAAATCCGTTGCTTGCAAATTGCGACCAGCTCCTAACGATCACGGATCGGCGAGCCAAACTCACGATTCGCCACACGTTCAAACTGAGATTTTCCGATTTCGCAACCTTCACAATCACCGTCAAAACTTTTGCCTTTGGCCGACATCAGCCTTTTGGTGGTTGCTTTGATATGGGGCGTGAACATGGCGGTGATGAAGCTTGCCCTCAATGGGATGGACTTATTTCTCTTTAACGCCATTCGATTAACTTTGTCGGCGATCGTTTTAGGTGTCTGCGTTTGGCTAAGAACCCGAAGTCGCTCCGAAGCCGCGATTGCAGATCAGGCAAAACTTGACCAAGCCGCTCCTCCATTCTTCAAAAAATGGCTAACGATCGCCACATTCTCAATCATGGCGGGCGGCGTCTATCAAATTTTGTTTGCCGTTGGAATGAATCGCACGACCGCAGGAAACACTGCGTTGATCATGTCGTCGATGCCGATGTGGACCGCCGTGCTGGCTTTTTGTCTGCTGCGTGAAAAACTGGGCCGAGCGTGGATTGGTTTAACGATCACGTTTTTGGGAACCATCGTCGTGACGCTTCAAAAAGGTGGCATGAGTTTTGGCTCCGAAAACTTGGCGGGCAATGGACTCGTCTTATTGGCCGCACTCGCTTGGGCTTTGGGAGCCGTCGTGAGTCGTCCGATGCTACGATTCGTTTCGCCAATTCGGCTGGCGTTCTATTCAACGGTCGGCACTCTGCCAATTCACTTCGTGATGGCGATGATCAATGGGGAGTCATCTGGAGAAGTGCAAGTTTGGGATTGGCAATTGATTAGCTGCATTTTGTATTCCGGGATCTTCTCAACCGGAGTCGCTTACGCGATGTGGAATTACGGCGTCCAGCAGTTGGGGCCTTCGCATGCTTCGGTTTACCAAAACCTTGTCCCACTGATCGCGTTGATTGCGGCTTGGTTCTTTTTAAGTGAAATCATTTCTCCGGTTCAAATTTTCGGCGGAGCCATGATTATCGTTGGCTTGTTTATTACGCGACGGCTCCGACCATCAGCAAAACCCAAGCAAGAATGACTTAAGCTCAATTTGAAATAGATCGAAAAAAATAGTGCTATCAGCAAAAAATAGTTATTCCGTTTTGAGTTTGACTTGATTCAAGTCGTGAACAGTCCGAAGTTACGGAGAGGCAGTAAAGCGCGAACTGTTAGCTTCCACAAACCCCGTCCATCTTCTTCAACTTTGCACTCCTTCATCGAGCTCTGACCCAAGGCTTTGCGATGCACCGTTTTTCAGTCATCGTCCCCATGCTGGGCGACCAACGATTGTTCGACGACACCCTTGCGTCGGTTCTTAGATACCGCGCCGCAAACAGCCAGATCGTTGTCGTTCACGATGAAGCCTTTGAAGACACCTATGGACTGGAAGGCGAAGTTACTTTCGTTCCTTGTAGCAGACAATCAGCAAGCGCAAACGCTCAAGCCAGTTTGGTTGAACTCTTCAACGAAGGTCTTCTCCACTCAAAAAGCGAGTTTGTCGCATTGGTTCGACCGGGAGTTGAGCTGGATGAAAACTGGGACGAATCGGTTGAAGCAGCGTTTGAAAACAAGCAGGTCCGTTGTGTCACGCCGATGATTGTGACTCCTGCCAAGCCCAACACAATTGTTGCTGCGGGCGTTAAGAAGGGCATTGGCTTTCGACGCAAGACTTCCGGATTGAATTCGAGAATTGCTCCACGCACGATCAAACGACTTCGCTCGATCGGTCCGACTTCATGGGCAGCCTTTTATCGTGCTTCTGCACTTGATCAAATCGGTTTCTGTGGTGAGCAACTCGACGATCTCTATCTCGATTTGGATATCGCATTGAGCTTGAAGACGCTTGGTTTTCAAAACGTGATTTGCGGCGAGTGTGTTGCCTTGATCGAGCGTGCTAAATTGATCGAAAACGAATTGATTTGCCCTCACGGAAAGTCCGCGCAACGAGCGTATCGTCGCCACGAGCATCAATCCGGTACTGGCTCACCACTCGTTGCTTCCGCAAGTGTGTTTGCCTCGGAAGTCATTTCCGCGCTGGCTCAACCGTGGAAGATACGGCATGCGTTTCAAAGGCTTTCAGCTCGCCGACTGATTGAGATGGATCTCGACTATGCCGATCAGTTGGATGCACGAGTAGAACAGATTCTGCGGATCGAAGAATCCGGGATTGCCGTACACGATGCTCCATCTAAATCGAGCTTTGAAGGTGGAAGCACAAGCGATCGGCGCGCTGCTTAGCTTGTCCACGAATAACACCAATCGCACGAATAAACAGCGTGCTAGAGATTAGCGACTAAGACTCACCTCTAATCGCGCTGGCGAAGTCGCCCGGCCCTTTGCCAAGCCTATGCTCTCGTTTTCGTCACCATCTTGGAAGCGAACTTGCTCAATTCGTGCTATTCGCGTTATTCGTGGACGAAATCGAACCACAATCTTCCCCGATTCCCAAATCGCACTTCTCGATCACGCTGGAAATTACTTTAGCCGCGCGAACCGACGTTTCGGCATCTTGTCGGACTTTCTATACTGCCCGGGTTAAAAGCCCAATCTGACGCTGATCCTCCCAAGGAATCGAGATCTGCGACATTGGCAAACTTGGCCGACCTCGCGATTTGTAAGCGCGAGGGGCACCCCACGATTTTTTAGATTAGTAACAACAGACCAATGACAAGCGTAAAACTGCCCGATGGAAGTCTAAAAGAATTTGAAACTGCCGTCTCCGTCAAAGACGTCGCGAAAAGCATTGGCTCTCGCCTGGCCAAAGACGCGATGTGGGGCGAGATCGACCTTCAACCCGTCGCGCTGGATTTTGAAATCCCTTCTGGCGATCCGGTCAATCTAAAAATCATCACTAAGAAAGACCCCAACGCTTTAGACACAATGCGTCATAGCTGCGCCCACGTCATGGCTCGGGCAGTGATGCGACTTAAGAAAGGCGTTCAGCTTGCATTTGGCCCGACGATCGATGGCGGATTCTATTACGACTTCGAATGCGAAGAGCCGCTAACAGAAGACGACTTTCCCGCCATCGAAAAAGAGATGGCCAAGATCATCGCGCTCGACGAACCGTTCGAACGTTTGGAACGCCCACGTGCTGATGCGATTCAAGTTTGCAAAGACCTTAAGCAAGAATTCAAAGTCGAGCACATCGAAACAGGACTAGCCGACGACGATTCGCTTTCGTTTTACCAACAAGGCGAGTTTATCGACCTATGCCGAGGACCGCATGTTCCATCGCCAAAACAAATCGGTGCGTTCAAGCTGCTTTCGATCGCCGGTGCGTACTGGAAAGGCGATCAATCACGCCAACAACTGCAACGACTTTACGCCACTGCGTTTTTCAAACAGGCTGATCTCGACAAACACCTTGAGATGCTCGAAGAAGCGAAAAAGCGAGACCACCGCGTATTGGGAAAACGGCTTGGGCTCTTCCACATCGACGAAATGGTCGGGCAAGGCCTTGTGCTGTGGACTCCAAAAGGTGCATTCATTCGTCAGAAGCTTCAAGACTTCATCTCCGAGCATTTGACTCGCCAAGGCTACGATCAAGTCTTCACGCCGCACATTGGAAAACTCGAACTTTATAAAACGAGTGGTCACTTTCCGTACTACCGCGAAAGCCAATACGCGCCGCTGGTTGACGACGATCAACTGACGAAACTTGCGGATGAGGGCTGCACTTGCGGCCAACTTGCGAACTTGATGGACAAAGGCGAGATCGAAGGCTACCTGCTCAAGCCAATGAATTGCCCGCACCACATTCGCGTCTATGCGTCTGAGCAACGAAGCTACCGCGATCTTCCGATTCGGCTGGCCGAGTTTGGAACGGTTTATCGATGGGAGCAGTCGGGAGAGATCGGCGGACTGACTCGCGTTCGGGGATTCACACAAGACGATGCGCATCTTTTTGTGATGCAAGAACAATTGGCCGACGAGCTGATTGGGTGTATTGACCTGGTGCCGATCATTTTCGGCGCGATGGGAAGGGAAGACTACTCCGTTCGTGTTGGCTTACGTGATCCTGACAGCACAAAGTATGTTGGCGACCCAAACAATTGGGATCTAGCGGAGCAAGCGTGCCGCGAAGCCGCTGAGACTTTGGGAAAGCCATTCAGTGAAGATCCTGGCGAAGCCGCGTTCTACGGCCCCAAGATTGACTTTGTGGTAAAGGATTGCATCGGCCGCAAATGGCAATTGGGAACAGTCCAAGTCGACTACAACTTGCCGGAACGTTTTGGCTTGGAATACGTCGGAGCTGATAACAAGACGCATCGACCGATCATGATTCACCGGGCTCCGTTCGGAAGTATGGAACGATTCATCGGCGTTTTGATCGAACATTTTGCCGGAGCGTTTCCACTGTGGCTGGCTTCCGAGCAGGCAAGAATCCTGACAGTCAGTGACAAATCTGAAGAATATGGACGAAGTGTCGAAAAACAAATGCGAGAAGCCGGACTTCGCGTCAAAGGCGATTATCGCAGCGAAAAACTGGGCTCGAAAATTCGAGATGGCCAATTGGAAATGATTCCCTACATGCTGATTGTCGGACCGCGAGATGCTGAAAATGGGACCGTTTCGGTTCGAGATGGAATCGCCAACGAAGACTTGGGGGCGATGCCAATCGCCGAGGCAATCGCGAAATTCCAGACAGAAGTTACCGAAAAGACGGTGAGACGAAGGACTTAGAGGGGATCTCGGCAAACGGGAATAGCGTTGGCCTTTAAAATGAGCCAAAGAAGAACGGAATC
>CAYMFZ010000425.1:0-5492 GCA_964389585.1 uncultured Pirellulaceae bacterium
AAGCACCAATAATGACACCAAAAAAACCGCGACTCCACCAAAGCCCACGTGACTTTGCGGGCTCAACCGCGATTGCACCATTGGAGAAGAAATGAAGTTTGGTTTCTGTTTTGCTGCTTTCATAGTTGGTTGCTTCATGACTGTTTTCATGAGAGCCAATGCGCCCAACGAAGCCTCCGCTAATAACGCTTCGATGTTAGCTTATCTCGCCCAAGAACAGGAACAGGCTGTCTCTCAAGAAGCTATTCAAATGGAAATCATTTCTCGTTCGTACGGCACAACCAAGGACGGCAAAGAAGTCACCCAGTACGTTTGCAAAAACGCCAATGGATATGTTCTCGAAATGATTGACCTTGGGGCAACAGTTACAGCGTTCCGCGCGCCCGACAAAGACGGACTGGTCGAAGACATTACGCTCAGCTGCAACGACATCGAAGGGTACGAAGCCTGCACTTCATTTTTTGGCTCAACCGTTGGTCGTTATTGCAACCGTATCGCAAAAGGCAAGTTCTCAATCGACGGCGTTGAATCGACACTGGCGACTAACAACGGTGAAAATCATTTGCACGGCGGCAAGGTCGGATTTGATAAACGAATCTGGAAAGCTGAAGAGCTGCTGGACAAGGATGCTAAATTTGTTGGCCTTCGCTTTAAGCTAGAAAGCGCAGACGGTGACGAGGGATATCCCGGCAAGTTGAATGTTGCGGTTGAATACATCCTCAACAATGACAACGAACTCAAAGTTGAATTTACCGCGACGACGGACAAGCCAACTCATGTGAATTTGACCAACCATAATTATTGGAATCTTGGTGGAAAGGGATCGGGCAAGATCCTGGATCACACTTTGCAACTGGAGTGTGATAAGTATACGCCAGTCGACGATGGCGGAATTCCGACGGGTGAACTTCCAGCGGTCGAGGGATCCGTATTCGACTTTCGGGAGGCGACTAAAATTGGATCAAGGTTCGATCAATTGAAGTCCGATCCAATCGGCTACGACCATAACTACGTCTTGCGAAAACAGGATGGTGAAATGAATCTCGCGGCGACGGTTGTTTGCGAGGAGTCAGGTCGGAAGATGGAAATCCATACGACACAACCTGGAATTCAGTTCTACACCGGCAACTTTCTCGATGGTCAGCCGGGCAGCGGCGGCTTCAATCAACACGATGCCTTCTGTTTGGAAACACAGCACTTTCCGGACTCTCCTAATCAAAGCTCATTCCCGTCAACCTTGCTCAAGCCTGGTGAAACGTATTCGCAGACGACGGTCCATAAGTTCTCAACGAACTAGCTCAGCTACCAAATTTTGCTTTTGCTTGTTGATATTTTCGAGGCAAGACAAGTGAATCGCGTCTTTTTGATGTGCGCGAGAAGAAGAGTTTATCCAAAAATTGTGAGCCGTTGGCGCTAACCTCGGGCCGGCGAAACGAGTGGCTTATATTGCTTTTTGTTCTGGCCCGAGGCTACCGCCTACGGCTCACTCTTCAAGCTATGAACTAAAACGTTCGAACACTGACGTTCCAATGAATTCGGATTTGGGTATATAGTTTGTGCTAGGAGCCAATTGCCCCTTGGTAATGCTTGGCTAGAAATGGCGAGTTGACGACAAGGAAGTCATGAATTTTTTAGCGACTCAATGGTCGGTACTCTCAGCATGGACTCAGCTTAGTGAGTTCTACTGGGAGCGCACCTACACGATCAATCAAGTCTTGCTGTTCGGCAGCATTGCAATCTTCTGGTCTCTCGATGGGTTGCTTGCGCACTTTCACGACCATGATCACCATCACGCTGGATACCATAAGAGCGATCGCAATCTGCGGCACGGAATCAACAACATCTTGTTGGCGTTTGTAAATATATTCGTCATCTTCGTTGTTGCGTTTTGGGCGTCCAGCATCATCTTGATGGTTGAGTCCAATCAATGGGGCGTCATGACTTTCTTGGGCATTCCCATCTGGTTGAAAATAGTACTTGGAATCCTGTGGGTTGATTTCATCATTTACTTCACTCACTTTCTCAAGCATCGGTGGCACTGGCTTTGGCGATTACATCTTGTTCATCACAACGACTCGCAAGTCGATGCAACGACGGTGTTGCGCCAGCATCCGGGCGAAGCAATCGTTTCGTTCGTTGCTTTGACTAGCACGACGGCGCTGCTGGGTGTTCCGGCTGTAGCGATCACGGTTTTTTATCTCATTGCTAATCCGATAACCGTCCTCCAACACATCAACATTAGAATTCCAGCACGTCTCGATCGCTGGCTGTCTTATGTTTTCAACACGCCCAACATGCACAAGGTTCATCACTTGGAAGAAATCCATCTTTCGAACTCGAACTATGGATACGTGTTCAGTCTTTGGGATCGTTGCTTTGGAACTTTCATCGAACCCTCAAAAGAGATGAGGTGGAAGTTCGGAATGGTTGAGTATTCGGCTGACGAAAGCACGAATCTGATTGACTTGCTGGCTGCACCGCTGGACCCTAAACAGGCTGAACCCGAAACGCCAGAACTTCCTCCAATCGCGGTCAAACGACGCGTTTGATCTTTGACTCTTTCGCCGACGTATCATTAGCCAATCGCCGGATCAGATTGCCTTTCGGTTGATTAAATGCAACACCAGTTGGCCAACAACCGCTATTGAAAACACGGTCCAACCCAAGAAGATCATGTACTTGGCGTTCGCCACGCTGTTTTCCAAAACATAGTTGGAAACAACGACGACGATGACTAGCCATACAACGCATGAGGCGTCGAGATAAGCCCAGCGGAACCTTGACGTTAGCCGACCGATTTGGCGATCGCCTACAGTACTAGAAACGGATCTAACTAAGTGCTTAAGCGAGGCCGTCGACAAGAAAAAAATTGCACACCAACTCGTCAGACAGAAAAGCGATGCGCAAACAGTTCCCACCGTTTCATTGGCGACGAGGGCGACCAAGCCAGCTACCAAGGTCGTCATCAAAAAAAGTTTTTGGATCGAGAACTGCTTCACCTAACCATCCTAACTTGAAGAGTCCCGCGCCATCGGCAATGAACACTTCCTAGATTGTGTTTAATGGTTTTGAACCGCACGACTAGCTCTCTTGGCATTGACTGATTTCCCCAAAACCTGCGTTCCCCGTGACGTTTTGGCTTTGTTTTAGGGTTCGATTCTTGACGTTATTCTTGCCGAGACTAAGATGGATATCTGCAAGGGATCTACCTTTTGCAAAAGATTATACACATTCGTGGGCACTTCCAATTGGCTTCGGCCAGTATCCCACTGCACAATCATCTTGTTGAGCATCTATGAGCATTGCAATCGTGACTGGTTCCGCCGGTCTCATCGGATCGGAAGCCAGTCGTCATTTCGCCAAACAGGGATTGACCGTTGTCGGTATCGACAACGACATGCGAAGCGAATTCTTTGGTGCAGAGGCTTCAACCCGATGGCAGCGTCAGCAACTTGAAAACGAATTGGGCGATAATTACCGTCACGTCGACGGCGACATCCGAGACGATGTGCTAATTGGTAACCTCTTCGCAGAATACGGTACCAACATCGAATTGATTGTTCATACGGCGGCTCAGCCATCGCACGATTGGGCAGCTCGCGACCCCAAAAAAGACTTTACAGTCAACGCAAACGGAACCCTGAACCTACTCGAAGCGACGCGTGAAAACTGTCCCGATGCCGTCTTCATTTTCACTTCAACCAACAAGGTCTATGGCGATACGCCTAACCGATTGCCGCTGATTGAAAACGAGTTTCGCTACGAGCTTGATCCGAATCATGAATTCAATAACGGCATCACTGAAGAGATGTCCATCGACGGTTGCATGCATAGTCTGTTCGGTGCGTCCAAGGTCGCCGCTGACATTCTTGTTCAAGAGTACGGCAAGTACTTCAATATGAAGACAGCCGCATTTCGTGGCGGATGCTTGACCGGTCCTAACCACAGTGGAACTCAGCTTCACGGATTCTTGGCGTACTTGATGAAGTGTACGATGACAGGAACGCCATACAAAGTTTTCGGATACAAAGGAAAGCAAGTTCGTGACAACATTCACAGCTATGACTTAATCCAAGCCTTCGATCACTTCTTCCGCGCCCCAAAATCAGGCGAAGTCTACAACATTGGTGGCAGTCGATTCAGCCACTGCTCAATGCTGGAAGCCATTCAAATTTGCGAAGAAATTTCTAGTCGCAAACTGTCTTATACTTATGAAGAAGACAATCGCATGGGCGACCACATTTGGTACGTCAGCGACGTGAGCAAGTTTCAGGATCACTATCCAAAATGGTCACTCACCAAAGACATTCGTACGATCTTGACTGAAATCTACGAATTCAACACGAGCCGATGGCAGGAGCCAGTGGCTCAATGATCGACCACGGCAAATTCAACTTGCTGGGTGTGAACATCAATGCGGTCGATTACGAAGCAGCCGTCGCGAAAATCGTTGACGCGGCTCAATCTCGAAATCCTCTCGGTGTTTCTGCCCTTGCTGTTCATGGCGTAATGACAGGTGTGATGGATGATGAGCATCGTCATCGCTTGAATGACCTTGAACTAATCGTGCCCGACGGCCAGCCCGTTCGCTGGGGCCTCAACATTTTGCATCGAACCAAGCTCAAGGATCGAGTCTATGGACCGAACTTGATGCTTGAGACTTGTCGCGCTGCGGAAGCCAACGGCATTTCGATCTTCCTGTTTGGAGGCAAGCGAGAATTGCTGGATGACCTCGCTGAGAACCTTTTGAGGATGTTTCCAAAACTTGAGATTGCGGGTGAAATGGCATCCAAGTTTCGTAAAGTCTCAACCGCTGAGAAGCAAGAGATCATCGAAGCCATCAATTCCAGTGGGGCAGCTATTACGCTCGTTGGGCTCGGCTGTCCACGACAGGAAGTCTGGGCTTACGAATACAAAGAGCATTTGCGAATGCCGGTTCTCGCGGTTGGAGCTGCGTTCAATTTTCACGCGGGTCAGCTTGACCAAGCCCCGCCTTTTTTGCAGAAGCTTGGACTCGAGTGGTTTTATCGCTTGGTCAAAGAACCCAAACGGCTTTGGCGACGATACGTGTTGCTTAACCCGTACTATCTCAGCATGCTGTTTTTGCAAAAAACGGGACTCAAAAAATTTGATCCGGATCAAACGCAGGCGCCAGAGCAAGAAATCATGTATGGGTGATTTGCCCGATGATTGGTCGTTAGTTAATAACGCTGTGGTTAAAACGAGACTGCGGGGTTGAAGGCGACTATCCAGATCTTATTGATCGCCTTCATAGAGGAGATGCTTTAGTGATTCACGGTTTCGAGCCAGTCTGGCTTATCTTTTCGAAGCGTCGTTTGTAATTCTTTCAGGACTTAGAACCTATCCCAAAACTTGTGAGCTGTTGGCGCAAGCCTCGGGCCAGTTGAGCGAGTGGCCTGATTTGCTGGTTGTTCCAGCCCGAGGCTAGCGCCCAATGGCACTCACTTTACCGCTTCTATAACACTTTTTAG
>CAYMFZ010000426.1:0-5490 GCA_964389585.1 uncultured Pirellulaceae bacterium
GTTTGTTCCGGCCCGTGGCCATACGGCCATCGGCTCCCTATCTCTTTATCCGTTGGCGTGAATGGTTAGTCAGACTTGAATTTTAACAGTTGAGAGCCGTGACGCGTAAGCGGCCAGGCGCGTAACCTCGAGCAGTTAGATGGTCGTGATAAACTGTTTCGCCACATTAAAGTAAATCAAGATTCCGAGAATATCGACAATTCCAGCAACAAACGGGGTACTCATCATCGCTGGATCCCAGCCTAGTTTCTCAAACAGTAGAGGAAGCAACGATCCAGTAAGCGTTCCGCAAATCACGACAAGCAAAAGCGTTAATGGAACAACGAACATTGCCAGGAAATGCAGTTCCGTCGGAACGAAAAACAATGACGTCACGTAGCCCATGGCTGCCAGGCCACCGCCCAACAGGATTCCCATCACCAACTCACGGATGACGACCTGAAGCCAGTCACCCATGGTGATATGGCCGCGCGAAAGTGCCGTAATGATCAAAGTTGCACTTTGGCTACCCGAGTTGCCGCCGCTACTGATGACGAGTGGGATAAAAAGTGCCAACCAAACCCACTTATCAATTTGGTCTTCGTATTCCTGAATTGCAATTGCGGTCAGCAATGCAAAGAAAAACAGAATGGCCAACCAAATGCCCCGCTTCCAAGTCAGGGTCAACAGGGAAGTTCGCAGATACGATGCGTCCAGAGGATCGACGGCACCAATTCGGTGGGCGTCTTCGGTGGCTTCTTCACGAACAACATCGATAACATCGTCGTGTGTGATGATGCCAAGCATTTTGTGTTGGTTGTCAACAACCGGAATGGCCAACAGGTCCATCCTTGCGACTTTGTTGGCAACGTCTTCTTGGTCTTCTAACGCGTCGGCGGTTACAAGGTCCGTGTCCATGATTTCGGACAGCCTCGTTTCCGGCTGCTTCATCCCTGCCAACAATTGCCTTGCCGAGACCAAGCCGCGCAAATGGTCTTCTTCGTCGACGATGTACAAATAGTAAATCGTTTCGTAGTCTTCGCTTTCACGGCCGATTTCGTTGAGGGCTTCGCGAATCGTGAAATTCTCACTGAGCTTGGCAATTTCTGTCGTCATCACCGCGCCGGCAGTCCCCTCCGGGTACTGGCTGAGCCGTTGAAAATCGCGACGCTCTTCGGCAGGAATTCTTTCGAGCAGCATCGCCAAACGGCCTTCGTCGATTTCTTGAAGAACGTCAACTCGATCGTCTGGCGGGAGCTCGGCAACCATCTCAGCGACTTGCTCGACGTCTTGCGACTCCAGAATCTCAAACTGTTTGTCTTTGCCAAAATAAGTAAAAATATCGGAACGTAACTCAATGTCACTATGCTGCAGAACTTGCCAGGCTTCTTCGCTGGTTAAGCCGGCCATGAACTCAGCCGCGCGAGCGGGGTGGATTGCTTCGCAAAAATCGCGCAGGCCTTCAGCATTATTTGCGTCAAGCATCTCGCGAAGTTCAGGAAGATAGAGCGTATTGATCATGTCGGCGTCAAAGCAATTGGGCGGCGAAAATGGACTCGAACCGTAGTGTAAACACTTTAAAGTTGATTAAAGGAAACCAAGTAAAACGCTTTGTTGCAACCGGACGACTGGGCAATTGCAAAAATTGATTAGGCAAGGTGCTAGATCGAGTCATTCTAGGTTCTGCTCGCGCGAATCGAACTCAAAAGTTACATTAGCGAAATCGCTTGGTGCTTAATTGCATCGGTACTTTTCAAGTGATACAATTCGCTCGTTCGAGTTCATGATTGTGGGTTTCACAACCTTTAATTGGAGATTCGAATCCTTGGGAGCACAGGTCTAGCTTGGTGTTTTTCACCGTGGGCGGCGTAGCGCCGTCCGAGCACATTGTTACTCAATGCATCACAAGGAAGGCTATTTCAGACTCGCTATCGGCCATCGACGACTACTATTCCGATCGGGTCTGGATCAACACCGCCATTCGCTGTTCCGCTAGGAATAGTAGTCGTCGATGGCCGGCGAGTCAGTGAGCCTTCCATGTACCAGGTCTTGAAGTAGATTTGCAACCAAGGTCATTCGTCGACTGGGCACGCCGTGTGTCCAGTCGATGTTTTATATATTGGTTCATAAAGACTGTGACAGGTGACCCGTGAGCACCCCATTCAGCTTGGAATATGCCCAGCAAGCCCTCGCAGCCCGCGACCCGCAGCTGGTCGAGATTCTGCTTCAGATCATCGAAGCCAAACCCGATCCTAACGCTCCGCCGCCCGTCCAAGGTCGGTACACGTTCGCCGAATTTGAGCGCGAGATGGCGTCGCCCAAATTCTATTCTCAGCCCGCAGATGTTCAGCAACAATTCCGCGCCGAGAAAATTGCATTGCTCGAATCGGATGACGCGGATGAGCCGCTCTCGGATCGCTTGCGGAGCTTTGAGATTATTCTCCAGCTTTGGAAAGCCAAAGGTTTGTTTGAGCGAACATGCTTAATGAAGCTGATCCGAAGCGTGCCTCTGGTTTATGGGCCATGGAAAGCGCTAAAACAAATTTTCAAAGAAGCAGAAACCTCAAAAGACAACGAAGTTCTTGCCGCGCTTAGCCATCGGTTTGAGACAGGCTGGACTGACGGGCGAACGCAAGTCAGCAAACGAACGCTGAACTATCTCAATCGACGTTGTTGGCGCTACCTTCGCGATATCGCAACCCACTTGCCAAGTGTTTATCCCGAAGTCGCTGCCGATTTTCTGGCGGAGTATACCGATCAGACTAATTTCATTTGGGTCGGAAATCACATTCTCTTTCATGAAGATGAAAAGTACACGCGGACTCGGTTTCGTGGTTACTACTCGCGAAAACGAGGGGATGATCTTCTTAAATACCGAGCCTATGCCGATCTTTGGAAGCGATCGCCGTTGCCGTTGTTTTCTTTGCTGGAGCGAGCAAAGAGCGACAGAATTCGCGGTTTCGCCGTTGCTGCGTTAAAGAAAGATTTTCGAAACGTGTTGCGCGAGGTGGAGCCTGATTGGGTCAAACGATTGCTGAATTCAGAGCACGAACCAGTTCAGTCGTTTGCGATTTGGGTTTTGGAAAATGTCCCAAAGTTTGAGCAGGCGAAATTTCGTGAACTAAGTTTGCATGACGCGGTGATTGGTCTATTCAATTCTCGGTTTGACGCTCCGCTGCTCTATGTTTGTGCTTATGCCAGAACGCATGCTCGTGATTTGCCAGTCGACGAATTGATCCGTTTAGCGAATCATAACAAAAGCACTTTTTACACCCGCAGTAAAAAGGGGAGCGAAGCCGTTCGGAAGCTTGCCACGGATTTGCTCAAGACACATGATCCGCGAAAAGATGTAGGGCTTGAGAATTGGGGGCGATTGCTTGAAACCGAACATGGTCACGAATTCGCAAGCAAAATTTTGAAAGAGCATTTTGGCTCGAAGGATTTAACTCCAGAATGGTTTTCTGATCGGTTGCGATCAAGTAGTGCAGGTGCGGTGATTTTTGCGATGGATAGCGTATTAGATATTCACCCTGCTAAAAAACTTGGGGCGGAGTATTTTCTCGAGTTGATCCTTGAAGGCGAGCCAATTGGTGCTGACGCCTCACGGTTTGCAATGCTGATGCTTGCTGAGTTTCCGCTCGACGAATTGGATGCGAGTTGGCTGGAAAAACTATTGATTCATCCTTCGGCGGCCCATCGGGTTTCTAACTGGGTCACCACGGGACGCTTATCTGCATCGAAATTCGCGCCGGAGTTTCTCAAGCAAATAGCTTATCACCCAACTTGGGCGGCTTGTCCACAAGTCATTGAGGCTAAATCACAGCCTTGGGGGAGTTCACTGGAATACGACGAAACGATCGCTGAGTACGTGTTCTCGTGGCTTAGTGACATTCGCCTGTTTACTCCTGACCAAATAGGATTCAAGTGGTTGATGGAATTGGTTGCCCGGAGTGAACCCGTCTATCACGATTTCGCAGTGACAACGATGAGTAAAGCGTTCTTGCCTGCTGATTTCGCGGAGCAAGAAAATACTCAGTCGGCCAAAAAAGATGAATCAAAAGACGAAGAGATCAATATCGACTTTGAGGGTGCAACGTTTCTGTTTACCGGCAAGCTTGCGACGATGACGCGGGCTGAAGCCAAATCCAAAGTCGATGTGGCGAACGGAAAGAACTCGGGGACGGTTGGGAAAACGCTAGGGTATCTCGTCATTGGCGACGAAGGTTCGCCGATGTATGGCCAAGGTCGTAAGGGCAGCAAACAGGTTAAGGCGGAGTCGCTGATCGAGTCAGGTGCGGCCATCAAGATCATTTCGGAAACCGCGTTTCTGCAAATGTTGACCGGCACCCAACGAGAATTCTCAGATGACGCGGTTGAAGCAGGCTGCGAGACGCTTTGGAAGATGCTGACCGAATCCCCCAAAGAGAATTCTCCCCTAGCGAGGTTCGCGTTGACCTACATGCGTGAGCATCATCCAGAAATCTGTCTTGAAGAAACCGATCGGCCAGTCGATCCAGGTTCAGAAATTCCTGATTCCTTTTTGACTTTCGATCGCGTGAAATCACTATTAACCAGTGAACGAGCATCTTTACGTGAGTTTGGGCTAGAGCTGAGTAAATGGGAATTCGCCCGTTGGTCACCCGAGCTCGACGAGTTGGTTGAGCTGTGTGAATCGCCTTATCACGCAGTCAGCGAGTTTGTCACCAGTGCAATTCTTGCCGAAGACACACCACAGAATCGTCGCGTTCGACTTGATCCCGAGAACTTCACGACCGACGCAGTTTACGAGTTTTGTCAATCTCGTGATCAACAAGTTAGGTCGCTGGGTATGCAGTTGATTGATTTGTATCCGCGTTTGCGCGAACCCGAGCAATTGTTCAAGTTAACTGAAAGTCCTGATCGAGCAGTTCGAGCCTTCGTAGTTCGAGCGTTCTGGTCGCTTTACCGTGATCGAGGCACGACGGAAAACTGGAAACCTGTTTCGCCACCGGACTCAGCACTTAACAAGAAAAAAGATGAGTCGGAGGTTGAAGGGAAAATTGGAACCGGTGCTCCTCCTCGACCCGAATCGCTTCCGGCCGAACATCAACAGCTTCAGTTCTTGCTTCGCCGCATGTTGTTTGAAGTTTCACCGGGTCGCCCGCCGCGTTCGAAAGGTCCGTCGCTTGAGAATTTGAAATTGAAGCCAATTCCAACAAGGCGCGGGAAAATGCTGCTGGTTGAGACTTTGAGAGATCTCGCGATTGAAGACGAGTCGTTCGCGATTGTGGTCCTACCAGTGCTAACCGAGTTCATGAATTCACACGGTCGAACGGAACACGACGTTTGCTTGGTCGCAGTGGCTCGAATCGAAGCCGCCCATCCTGAACTGCAAAATGAACAATGGCGAGACGAAATTGTTGAAGGAGCGACGTCATGAGCAAGGTTACCAATCTCAGCTACTTCGGCGATATTCGCGACCTCATCGCAGACGGAAAACAGATTGCGTTTGTGACCGAGCATGTGGAGGGT
>CAYMFZ010000427.1:0-5458 GCA_964389585.1 uncultured Pirellulaceae bacterium
CCTCTGTCTGAGCTTGTCAAAATCAGTCCAGCCAATATCGGTGTTGGCATGTACCAGCACGATGTGAAAGCCAAACATCTTGGCGAGTCACTCGACGAGGTCGTTCGCTTTTGCGTTAACCGAGTCGGCGTCGACGTTAATATGGCTAGTCCTTCGCTGTTAAAATATGTCTCCGGACTCAATTCGCTGACTGCGAGGCGAGTCGTTGAGCATCGAGCGGCCAACGGACAGTTTAAGAATCGAGCTGAGCTCAAGACGGTCAACGGTTTTGGTGACGCGACGTTTGTTCAGTCGGCTGGATTTTTGCGGATTCACAATGGTGACACGCCTTTGGATTGCACTCCAATCCATCCTGAAAGCTACGAAATCGCGACGGACATGTTGGATCAGATCGACGTGCCTGTCGAAGCATTTTTTCCTGCTCAAGCGAGCCCAAAGCCGCTGGGCAGCGTTGCCAGCAACAATGAGCCAGTCAGCACGCCAGTTGCCTCTCCGCAATCAGAAACGAAGACCGAATCGGTTGATGCTCAAGCCATCACTCAGAGCGTGACTCAATCGAGTACAGAGGGGCAGCCAGAGAAAGCCCAATCAGAAGTCGCACAATCTGCAGCCGAAACTCAGTCAGAATCCAACGCTGGAACGGATTCATCTGATGTTGCCGCAGCCAAAACCAAATCGAGTTTGCCAGGCGTTAGTCCAGTGCAAACGCCTCCTGCGGCTCCCGCTCCGCCAGAGGTTTCTGCTTCGCCGGACCCAAGCGCTTCGAGTCGGTCCGCCGATCGAAAGGAAAATCTTCGCAAGATTAGCGAGTTGGACATGGAGGCGATCGCGACCAAGCACTCCGCTGGAATGCTCTTGGTAAAAGATATCGTGATGGCCCTCAAGCGTCCGAAATGGGATCCTCGGGACAAGGTGTCAAAGCCAATCTTCCGGCGCGGCATCATCAAAGCCGATGACTTAAAACCGGAAATGCAACTCGATGGCCAAGTCGTAAACGTTGTCGACTTTGGAGTGTTCGTTGATATCGGTCTCGGCGAAAGTTCACTTGTCCATGTCAGCCAGCTTTCGAATCACTTCATTCGTGACCCACATCGACTGTTTTCGATCGGTGATGTCGTCAAGGTTTGGGTCTCGGAAATTGACTCAGAGCGACGGCGTGTAAAACTGACCGCGATTCGACCTGGAAGTAAGAAGCCACAAAATCGACGCCCTCGCGGCGGGCGACCTCAGCGAAATCAGCGAGCTGAGAATTCGAACGCCGGAAGCAACACGAGCAAGACAGAGGGAGCTTCTGGCGAGCGTTCTTCATCGCGTTCCAATTACAAGCCGGGCAAGTTTGGTGGTGGACCCAAGGGCAGAACTGGCCAGCGATCTGGCGGGCAGCGATCTTACAATAAAGACGCACCTCGCCGATCCCACGTTCGGCGTCCCTCGAAACCCAAAGAAATCAAGCCAATCACCGACAAGATGCTCAAAGGTGACGAGCCAATGAGGTCTTTTTCAGATCTGGCGCAGTTCGTCAACAAAAAGCCAGACAAGGCCAAGGGAAGTAAAGATAGGAGCAGTGAAGATGCAAAAAAGGACAAAGGGAATGATTCCGCCAGCTAGTTTGACGGATTCATTACGTTCATTTGTTCTCGCTCAATGCACCCCTACCTCGTGATGCTCGTGCATATGCCTTATTCCAGTTCGGCTCTCGTTTGTTTCATCGCGTTTTATACTGGGCCGCGGCATGACGTAGTCAGCTAATTCAATCTGACTTAAAATCTCTCGGGCCGTCAAACTCTTCGATGGCCTATCCTGACCATTGACCCATCTCGATTCAAAGAAACATGGATTTCGAAGACAAATTGCAGAAAGCGATTCAGCGCGGACAAGAGCGTAATGTCGCTCGCAACTCGGCTCAGAAACAAGCGGCCAATTCCAAAGAAGACATTCGGAATCGGCACAACACTTTCCGATTGAATTTGTCCGACCATATCGAAGCCTGTCTAAAGCAGATGGCGCAGCACATTCCTGGTTTTGACTACGAGACTCTCTACGGCTCAAAAGGCTGGGGTGGCGCGATGTCTCGAAACGATATCGATCGCGGTCCAGACGGACGGGCCGGATCTTTTTTCAGTCGAATTGAACTGACGGTTCGTCCTCAAAACGAGTTCAACGTCGTAAATATTGTTGGGAAAGGGACGATTCGCGACAAGGAAATCTTCGCCTGGAATCATTTCGAGGATATTTCCGAAGCCAATCAGGAATCTTTGGAACAAATGCTCGATAAATGGGTACTACAGTTTGCCGAGCAATTTGCGGCGCGTTAATGCTACGGCGCCATCGACAGACCGACCGCGTGCTTTGACTGTCGTCTTCAAAGCTGAATTTGATTTCACGAGTATTCAATTTCGTTTCGCATCTTGAGTTCCTTTTATTGTCTCGTCGTTGGGCGAGTGCAAGTTATCGAAAACTATGTCAACTTCGGAATCTAATCAATCACGCGGCTGTTTTGCAAAATTAGCTCGCACCATTGATAGTAGGCTACATTGTACAGCAAAGGCTCCGTCCAGAAGTTGATCTTAAGAAGACGAAACCGGTACTTGTGGGGAACGTCGGAACCGAAGCTAATGATGAAACAGCTCATCTTCCCGAGGGGGCAGTGACGGCACTGGTTAGCAAAAAAGACATCGTGGAAGCAGAGCATCCTTTTGATCCGCTCCTAAAAGTCGCAGAAGCCTGCATCGAAAAAGTCGACGCCAATATCGTCGACTATAAGGCGACGCTCGTAAGTCAAGTGTTCGCCGATGGCAAGCTTCAGCCGGAAAAGTATCTCGAATGCAAAATTCGTCACAAGCGCTCCGAAGACGGAAACGAAATTCCTTTTTCGGTTTACACTTTGTTCCTTAAGCCCAAAGAAAATGTAGGTCAGGAAGCCATTTGGGTGGAAGGTTGGAACAAAGGAAATTTGGTCGCCCACGCAACAGGTTTACTCAACGTCAAGCGAGCTTACTTGGATCCAGATGGATCAATTGCAATGCAAGGCAACCGATATTCGATTCGCGAGATTGGAATTCGAAACTTGATTGTAAAAATGTGCGAGACGGGAGAAAAAGATCGTCAACATGGTGAATGTCGCGTCACCATCAAACGCAACGTCGATGTCAACGGTTGTCAGTGCACGATGTTTCAAGCCGTGCACCCTAAAAAGCGCGAGCACTTTGATTTTCACATTGCCAGGATCTACATCGACGACGCTCGCAATATCCCAATCGCTTATGAAGGCTATCTATGGCCTGAAAAAGAAGGCGAAGCCGCTCCCTTGATTGAGAAGTATTACTACACCGATATCGAACTTAATATCGGGCTGACAGACGAAGATTTTGATCCCGGAAATAAGGCTTACAACTACCCATCGTGGTAGTCAGTTCTGTCCTTTTCGTCTGACTCTCTCGCCAACTAGGTAGAACCGTATTCAGTTCGTCGAATGAGCAGGTTTGAAAATCCAATTGGTTTCCGTAAACCACCAGTTCCGCTGGTGAGCACTCACTTTGCTCCGCCGTTGCCCAGAATACAAGCTTGACGCGTAAGCGAGTGGGGATCTGCCTGCAGCACTGAATCGGAATTCCCGTTTGGTCATCGTTTCCGACTGGAAAATAGGGGCTTTGACGAGACTTTTGGGAGGAATCGCCGACGATTACTGCGCGATTTGTTGTTATCCACCTCCCCTTGGTTGTCGGGCAAATTGTACGTCGGTATCTTGAGGCCTTGTTTAAACGTTAGCAAATCGTGAACGTGAAACGAACGGACTCTCTTCTCGCTTCTTCGATTGAATTCTTCAACCAAATTTCTAAGGTGCAGGAAATGTTAAGAAAGTCGATTGTTGTGTTGTTCGCTGCGATGATGATGCCAAGCGGTATCACCTTCGCTCAATCAAGTGATTACGGAAGCGGTGTCCATTTGTATTTTAGTGGCCGCCATCAAGAAGCCATTACTGCGTTGAATTCGGCGATCATCGAGGATTCACAAGATGCTCGTGCCTACTATTTTCGCGGCCTCGCCCAACTCGCGTCAGGTAACAGCTATGCCGCCGACGCCGATTTTAACCAAGGTGCTATGATCGAGACGGCGGGAGCAAAGAAGCCTTCACGTTTGGTTTCGCGATCGCTTGAGCGAGTCCAAGGCGAAACGCGAATGCGATTGGAGAAGATCCGTCGTAACGCCATCGCGATGCAAAAAGGCGCTAGTCTGAATTCAAGTTCCGTCGCTTCGTCCTCCGTGATTTCGGATGGGATTGTGTACGGCACGCCGATTCAGTCTTACCCTGCCCCGATTGTTTACGGGGCGGTCGTTGCAGAACAAATGGTGATTCAGCAACCAATTATTTCGCAACCTACTTACTCGACCCCTTCGTACCCCGCACCGATGGTATCAGGTCCAATTTATTCGACTCCAGTTTATTCGAATCAGATTGGTTCAGCTCCTGTTTATTCGACGCCTGTTTATTCCACTCCTGCGGTTAATCAGTCGATGCCCATTGTTGCAGATTCGAATGTTCCGAATCCGGTTTCACCTCAAGTCGTACCTCAGACTGTTGTTTCTCAGCCGTCAGCGGCCAGTGCGAATTTGTCAGAACCTGCCGAGTCAATTCTCTCTGCCGCGTCTGAAGGTCCTTCTATCGTTGAGTCGAAAACAACCGAGATTCCAAATATTTCGGATGCGGGCGCAGTAACATCGCCGCTTGAAGAAACCAAGACGATTGATTTGAATCCCAATGCAACAGAAATGAGTTCGGACTTTCAAGCGCCACAAACAGAATCTAAAGTTGAGCCATTTGGTGCGGAAGAAATCCCAGTCAGTGAATCGTCTACTGATCCATTCGGGGCATCCACAGAATCTCCTGCGACAGAAGTGACACCGCAGCCCGAACCAACAGTTCAGTCTACCGAGCCCACTTCTTCTACCGACCCATTTGGCGCTGAAACTCCAGCAACTGAGACTCCAGCAACTGAGACTCCAACGGCCGAGACTCCAACGGCCGAGACTCCAGCGACTCCAGTATTCGAAACTCCAACTGTTGAATCTGCGAGTGAAACGCCACCGGCGTCGTCAGATGATCCGTTTGGCGCTGAGACTCCGAAATCACCAGTAGTCGATGAACCTGAAGCGACGGAAGCTACTTCAAGCGATCCATTTGGCGCTCCTGATTCGACTCCAGCGGCTGAACCTACGGAAGAGCCAGGTGCCATTGATTCAGGTGGCGACGCAGGAAGCGATCCATTCGGACCTGCAACTGAAGAGCCTGCGGATGAAAAGCCGGCAACTGAATCAGCCGATCCATTTGGAAACTAAACCAAAGCGATCGTTCCGCTGATTTTAAAGTTAGAAAAACCAAAGCCTGGTGTGGCCCACCAGGCTTTTTTGTTTCAAGGTTCTCGTCCGATAATTCAAGTGTTCGAAGCCAGCGTTAACC
>CAYMFZ010000428.1:0-3449 GCA_964389585.1 uncultured Pirellulaceae bacterium
GAGTAAGCATCATTGGTGAGGGATACTCCTTGAGCGTTGACGTTGAATTCGTCATCCATCGTAGAATCATAAAACGTCGCCGAAAGACTTAACGATGGATCAGCCACGAACTCGACTTGCGAGTCTTCAAATCCAAACAGTTTGACTTTTCGTTCAAGAGTAAATGCGTCGATTCCAAAGTAACTGACGCTCAACAATTCGGGAGTTGATTCGAGATTGGCCACAAATTCGAAATCTGATGTCTTCTCAAAAGTCACCACGACTTTGTCATTTCCACCCAAGCCATCGAACGAAATTCCGTTTGAATTTCCGTTGCTAAATTCTCTTGGATCGCCATCGTTGATCGTAACGACAGTTCTACCGGTTCCAAGCGGAACGTAGACAACGAATTCATCGTCCCCTTCAGTCCCTACTAAACGACGGTTCTCTGGTGAGTCTTCAAGGGTCGGCTGAAACGCAATCGTAGGTCGCGACGGGTCGTCGTTCTGATCTACAATTCGATCGGGAATTTGATCATCGTTCATGTGCCAATATTGGCCTGACAGATCAATAACAGCAGTAGGATCACCAACGGCTTCGATTTTGTTGGCTGAAATTGCTACGAAGTTGTTCTTGAATTCAACAGTAGAATCGCTGTGGATTTTAGTTGCCGTGGCCCAATGGTGGTCTTCAATGGTGCCTCCACTCCCCGCGTCAAAAAACCAATCTCCACCTGCGCTCGAGCCATTGACATTGAATTCGCCACCGTCACGGACGTTGATCTCCGATGCGATGAAACTTTCGTTTACTGTCAGCGTGCCTTCTACTTCAATGACCCCTGCATCAGGAGATGGGGCATTGGTACCGCCGATATGCTCGACGTTTTCGAAAGTCAACGACGCCCCCGTTTCGATGGTCAGAGTGTCTAGGATTTCGTAACCGCGAATGAAAATATTTCCAAACGGAGACAGACTAACATCAGATGTGACGGAACCAGCCAAAACAATTTCTAGCACTTCATCAGGGTTCGTCGAGTTGTCTCGAATTGAATTTACCAATCCGGGACTGACAATGAGTTGAGGACGTGCGCCGAACTGATTGTTGGTCCAAACAAAGTTCTCCATCGACGCACGAAGATCGAGTGAAATTCGGAAATTACTATTGGACAACGTTGCCGCCGTGCTTTCGTCGAGAGTAAGGCTACCGGATTCGAATCTACTCTGATCGACGGAAACATCGCCACCAGAAAACTGCGTTTCGCCCAAGATGATGGAATTGAAGAAACTTACGCTTGCACCTGACGAGACAATTCTATTGGTTGGCAAATTGAAATTCTGAATCACTTCGCTAGTGTCGAAATTAAGCTCCGATGTGACCATCGAATCTTCGATCAGAAAATAAGTCCGATCAAACGTCACGATCGAATTCTCCAACACCGACATGTTTTGGCTGTAGATATAAGAAACGCCTGCAAAGGTCCCAGTTGCGTCGCCACCAAAGTTAACTTCGTTGGCCCAAACAGTCGTTGCCGTAGTCGAAAAATTTCCGCTCACGTCAATTTTCCAGGCTCTTGTCTCGCAATCGAAACAACCAAGTGACGAATCGTCTGCTGTCACGGTCCCTGTTGGCGAAACTACGATTTGCAAATCACCACTGCGCATCGAGTTGAATTCAACATTGCCATCAACTGTCATGACGTGTTCAGTTTGTTCATCAACCTGTAGGTCAGAATTGACTTGGAGCGTTACGCCTTCGTCGACGTTCAAATCACCGTCAAGACAATAGCCATCCGTTGAATCCCAAGTCGTGTCTTCGGAAATTGTGCCGCTCACTGGAATGCAGGCAAGAAGATGACGTTCTTCGAGTTTGAGGTAGGCCGTTGCCGAGGAAACAGATTGAGAACTTCTTCGTTTTCGATAAGTCTCATGAGTGAGATGGGAAGCAGGAGCAGAAAGTGAAAGAATGCGTTTTGGTGAATACCAAGTCTCAAATTGTAACTCAACGGTCTGGAGACAATTAGTTATTTCGAATCTGAATTCAAGGGAACTGAAAACTGCCTCAATTCCTACTTTTCCAATCCTCATCTACCTTGCTTTGGTAAGCCCAATGATGAAAATCAGTTTCAATTCAGTCGCTACCCTGCCTGCTTCCGCAAGCGTCAATCATGCAAAACATCTTAATTGAGAAACCCTATAAGTTCACTCCACCATTCACTTGGCATTGGCCGCAGCGATTGTTGACGCGGCTTGGAAAATACAAATCGCTGCTTCGCAACGAACATGGAGTCATCGATCACGAATGCAGAAACGTAGATCGGTTGAGGGCTTCGCTTGATGCCGGACATGGGATCATGCTCACGCCGAACCATCCACGAACGGCAGACCCAATCGCGATGTACCACTTGTGTCGCGAAACACCGATGTCGATGTACACGATGGCGAGCTGGCACTTATTTAACCAAACACGTTTTACCACGTTCATGGTCCGACTCATGGGCGCGTTCAGCGTAAACAGAGAAGGCCTTGATCGAGCCGCCGTCGATTACGCCATCGATGTTTTGGTAAAAGCAGAACGACCTCTTCTGATTTTTCCTGCGGGCGCGACCAGCCGAACCAACGATCGCCTGATGGCCTTGATGGAGGGGCCTTCATTCATCGCGCGAACCGCCGCAAAACGCCGCGCCAAAACTGGTGGCAAAGTTGTCGTGCATCCGATTTGCATTAAGTACTTATATCAAGGCGACATTGAAAAAGTCGGTAATGAAGTCCTGACCGACGTTGAGCGCCAGCTTAGCTGGAAGCCAGACCCAAGCGTTCCGTTGATTGATCGGATCGTAAAAGCTGGTAACGCTTTGTTGACACTAAAGGAACTTGAGTACGACGCCGAGTCGCCGCCCGGGCTTTCGCTTCGTCAGCGTCAAACAAACATGGTCAATCGACTGTTACACCCATTGGAAATAGAATGGTTGGGTGTGGAACAAGACGGTGGAATTCAATCGCGCGTCAAAGCACTACGCATGAAGATCTTTCCTGACTTGAGTAGAAACGAAGTCGACGATGAGGAACGAATTCGCCGCTGGAATCAGCTCGATGAAACTTACCTTGCTCAGCAAATTGATTGTTACCCCGAGCAATATGTTACCGAGCTCCCCTCCGTTGATCGTATCCTCGAAACAATCGAAAAGTTTGAGGAAGACTTGAACGACAAATGTCGAATTCACGGACAACTCAAAGTCGTCCTTGATGTTGGCGAGGCGATTGAGGTTTCTGGGAAACGAGATCGCAGCGCCGCATCTGACCCGTTGATGGCTTCAATCAAAGAACAACTCGAAAACAAGCTTTTAGAGTTGCAAACCGAATCCAAGATGTACACTGGCAAATCGAAATGGATCAAATAAGAACGCTTCAAAAAATTGTGGCAATTCACTCCGTGAATTAGCGCCGAGCTGATGCGAAGCGAAGGTCGAGTAC
>CAYMFZ010000428.1:3459-5406 GCA_964389585.1 uncultured Pirellulaceae bacterium
GGCTACGAGTCCTGAAGTGCGAGAAAGTACTGGGACTCCTAGCCTCGTCCACTACCGACAACTGTAAAATTCAATTGGAAGTATGCACTAGAGGGGCATTTCAAAATTTGGAATTAGGTGGCTACCGCACTTGGTGACGTCGAAAGTTTCGGCCGCGAAATGGCAGACCCGCAATTTAAAACAGGTTTTGAAAGCCACTTTAGTCAAACAGCAAACCCAACACCTTCAACATCAACTTGAGAAAACATGCCGCTTCCCAAAAACGTACTTGGCACCGAGCTTCAATCGTGCTGCACTTCTCCCATGACTGGTTTTTACAGGGACGGACTTTGCCGCACCGGTAAGAGCGACATGGGGCTGCACATCGTATGTTCGGTAATGACTGAAGAGTTTCTTGCGTTCAGCAAACAAGTTGGTAACGATCTCTCGACTCCCGTTCCCGAATACGATTTTCCAGGACTCAAGCCAGGTGATCAGTGGTGTCTTTGTATGCTTCGTTGGAAAGAAGCGCTCGAGAACAAATGCGCACCCGATGTCATTCTCGAATCAACACACATGTCAGCGATCGAGTTCGTTTCGCTGGAAGACCTAAAGGCCCACGAGTTTCAAGGCAACTAAAAAGAATCATCTGCCAATCAAAAGTACCATCTCACAGTAGACGCTTCTCCATTTGTGCCATCCAGAGTATGGCGCTTCTCCATCTATGCCATCTCATCGTCCAACTCTTCATGGTTGTGTCATCTCCGTTCATGGCATCTCCGTTCATGGCATCTTCATGTGTGCAACCCATAGTGGCATTTCACTCCGTGAAATAGCGCCAAACCTGATGCGAAGCGAAGGTTTGCCCAACCAATAGCACACCACGCCCAATCATCCAGCAAACCACAAACGTGCGTTCCAATCGGCAAACTTGAAAGCTCGTTTGGTCAAAAACCACTTCGACTCGCATCTGTTTTTTGCAAGAATTTCGAGCGTAGGTGTAAGACAATTGCGTATTGGAAAAACCGCTTCTTCAGATGACCACGATTTGTCGAGAACCAAGATGGCCGATTCAACCAAACACGACACTCAAAATTTCAAGGAACTTGGCCAGCGAGCCGTTGAATTAGCTGCCGAGATTCTCAAAGCCTCTCGCGAGAATGAAACTTCCGAAGAGCGCGAACGCTCCGCGATGATGGCGAGAATGATGCGTGACGAACCGGGCAAGAAATTCACAATCGCAATGGCCGACCAAGTTCTCCGCATCAAACGTCCGGCCCGCGCCGCAGACCGAATGGAGAGTCTTGTCGACGAGTACGGCGTGCCTAAGTATTTTTCTGGAATGGATCAAACGGCATTGCGAATCGGTACCCACGCCGCTGACTGGCTTCCTAAACTTGTCATGCCCCAAGTCAAAAAGAAGGTCCGCAAAGACTCCGAGCACGTCATCATTTCTGCGGAGGACAAGGAGTTTGCCAAGTACTTGGAGCAGCGCAAAAACGACAAAGTCCGTGTGAACTTCAATCAACTCGGCGAAGCAGTTCTTGGCGACCATGAAGCAGACCGCCGCCTCCGCGACAACATAAAACGCTTGACCGATCCTGGCGTCGATTACATCTCCATCAAACTATCCGCCATTGTCAGCCAAATTTCATTGACCGGCTACCAAAAGACAATCGAGGAAATCAAACCACGTTTGCGATCCATCTATCAAGCAGCCATTTCTGGTGGCGGCGCTGCGGGGCCAAAGTTCGTCAACCTCGACATGGAAGAGTATCGCGATCTTCACTTAACCGTTGACGTTTTCAAACTGGTTCTTGATGAGCCTGAGTTTGACAAATTCGAAGCCGGCATCGTCTTGCAAGCCTATCTTCCAGATTCGTTCTCAGTGCTTCAAGACTTGACTGAATGGGCGATCGCCAGAAAACAGCGAACGGGAACCGGCATCAAAATCCGCTTGGTCAAAGG
>CAYMFZ010000429.1:0-5404 GCA_964389585.1 uncultured Pirellulaceae bacterium
TAACGCGTGGCGGCTGATTTTCAACACTCTAAACTTTAGGGATGACAAACCACTAGTTGGACCTTGGAATGAGGTTCAAACGAGACCCAACAATGAATGGATCATGTTTCGCCTTGTCGGAACAGAACTCAGTCCAACATTGGGTTTGAGTCATCCAAAATCAACAGCTACGAAACTTTTTCTCAGAGAGACCATCGACAGTTTTAACAATCAATTGGATATCCCTCATTATATTCCCTACATCTGATCCAGACTGACTATTGCCAAATAGAATCTGATGCAGGATTCTCATCTTCACGCACGTTGCATAATTGGAACCTATAGTTCTGCGGTATTAGTCTCCTCAAAATACTGTAGATAAATGATTGGCAAAGCAATAACTCTATTAAGCATCCTGTGCGTGGTTCTCTGCGCATTCGTGGGCTTTATGAGCTACAAAGCGGTTCAGGAATCGGAGAAATCTGATCCACCGGCAGTTGATCCAATCGCTTGCGATGCTTTTCTTGCCGACGTACCTGGGGCAACATCGAAGATTTTGCTGACTGAATTCGCACCGGGCAGGGAAACCGCTCACTGGGACAACAACTCAGATGGAGAATGGGAGAGCTTGTGTGTTCCCGTCTTTCCTCGAAAGAAATTGGACATCTCTCACGGCTACAACGCAGTGCTTGTTTACTTCAACGACGTGCCTGATCGAGAGTCGCTGGACGAAATCATTAAGTCGGGTGAGTTGGAAGCGAACTTTTGGCCGCTACGACAAGAACTCGATGTTGCGACGCATTCGATGCTCGCTCAGAAATATGAGAATCTCGATTTTTCAAATTCACCTGTTTTGCACTACGGATTTAACACCAGCAATCCGCTACTAGGCAAGACGAGTTTGATGGCCAGCGCTGCGATCGGCACGCTTAGCATCGTGGTCGGATTCCTCTCAATGGTGATCGGCTTCTTTATGCGGAAACCGACTCGTTCAATCAGCCTCGGCGAAGAAGCTGACGAAGAAACCGATGAAGAGAAGCCGACGACCAATCGCGCCGGCCTTCCGGTTGGTGGCGACGGTTTAGCTGGAAGCATTTTTGATGCGGAAGGCGATGCCGAACCTCTTGGTATCCTGGACCAAGTCTCTTCGTTGCGAAGCTAGGCAACTCAATGCCCCTCCCATTGAAAATCGGAGGGTCGCAGTTGATCGGCGTTCAGCGTACCAACGAGGGGAGGGAGCCATTCTTGCTGCCTTGTTTTCGAAGCGCCTTGCTGTTCGAGCCCTCCCCGTCGTCAAAAATGCTGAACGCAATTTTGACTTCGACCCTCCCGCTTTCAGCGAGAGGGTGGCCTTGATTGTCCTGACAATGAACTCATCGGTCTTTTAAAGCGCAAACAACGCGAATTAACTTCAGGGATCATTCTTATCATCAACGAATGTTCGACCGAGGTTTACTTGTCTTCAAAGCAAAACAAATGCTTCTCGCCACGAACGAAAACCTGATTGTCAGCCAGCGCCAAAGTCGCATCAACCGCTTCGCCAACGTCGTTGGTTGAAACAACGTCAACGGAATCGCCATGCTTCATAACGACGGTTTTTCCGCTGCGTCCTGTGACATAAATATGATCATTGGCGGCGACGAGTGATGAATAGATCGAGTCGATTCCATCGATTCGCGCCGTTGGGAAAACCGTTTCACCTGATTTCGCATCGAGTGCCGTGATGATTCCATTCGTAGCCTTCGTGCCATAAAGCGTCCCCTTGTATAGGACAGCAGTCGGAACGTAGGGCCCAATGTCTTTTGAATTCCAGGCAACATTGTCCGTGTCTGTCACGTCGCCTTTACTGTCGAGGGCAATTGAATAGCACGCTGAATTTCGCCAGCCCGTCATGCAAATCACATTATCGTCCAACAAGATCGGTGTTGGAACAGGGTTGTTAGTTTGACCACCACATTCCCAAATCACAGATCCATCGGCCATGTCGTAACTCTTGACTTTTGCCGCGTTAACAACGACTTGCAATTTGTCTTTGTGTTTGATGACGCGCGGCGTGGCCCAACCGCTCAGTTCGCTTCGGTCAACTCGCCAAATCTTTTTGCCAGTGAGTGCATCCATCAATTCGATGTACGACTGGCCTTCCTGGTCTGCCACAACAACGAGCTTATCCTCATACAAAGCAGGAGAAGCCCCTTCGCCAAACGTTCCACGCATGGTCATTTTTCCAAGGTCGCGCTCCCAAATCTGGTTGCCATCCATGTCGAGACAAAACAGTCCATGTGAACCAAACGAAGCATAAATGTGCTTGCCGTCGGTCACGGGTGATGCCGACGAGTGAGTGTTGGTGCCGTGCGTTCCCTCGTGTGGAACTGATTCGTTGACTTTCGTTTTCCAAACTTCTTTGCCGTTGCTTCGATCAAAACAAACGACCCAAAATTCTTGAACCGTTGTAGGTGGTTTGCCACGTCCTCCTCGACCGCGCGATCGTCCGCCTCGAGATCTTCCGCCCCCGCGTGGCTGTTCAGTCACCGCAGGTTTAGGAACGGCTTTGCCCTCGGCGTTTTTGCCAGAGTCGACCGCCGTCATGACAATCACTTTGTCGCCCCAGACAATCGGGCTCGAATGGCCTTTGCCGGGCACTTCGATCTTCCATTTTAAGTTTTTACTGGAAGCACTCCACTCAGTCGGGGGCTTGGCATTTTCAGCAACGCCATTTCCATCGGTTCCACGAAATTGCGCCCAATTGGAGTTCGCGTCTTGCGCTAACAAGCTTGAACTCCCTAGCAAGACTGAGATAACGCAAATGATTTGCGAGATTGAATTTATTGAAGATCGCATAGTAGGCCTCAAGAACAGTGCAAGTTGATTTGGTCACAAGAAATAGCGTATCGAACGTTTTAGGTTTGGCAACGGAATCCCAACCCTTTTCAAATTTTTCAAGGCTTTTGATGAGTCGTTACTAACGTAGCGTTACGTCTTGAATTTAACGTTTGTCTTTAGTGGATGAGGCTACGAATCCTTTGGTCACCTACACCTCGGGACTCGTCGCCTCGTCCACCACCATAAAATTAAGTTGGCACAATGCACTAGAACCTATTGCTTTAATTTTTTCACCCAAGTTTTGTTGTGAGAAACGCTACACATTTCGTGCTTTGCTTAAGCGTTTCAGAACTCAGTACACTCTGCTAGAATTCTTGCTTCGAAGTGAACGCATTCATTCGACTAATGAATAATAAAAGATGACAAAGAAGAAACAAAACCGCCGAGAGTTTCTCGGTGCAGCCGGCGTTGCCGCTACAGGCGCTTTGGCTGCCACGGCGCACGCAAATAGCTCACCCGCCGTAACGAATCAGGACGACCCGTCATCCTACTTTCAACCGAAAGAGTATTGGGAAGACCGAATCAAGGCTCCTGATGACGGGAAAAAATACGGTTGGTTCATCGACACCCGCCGTTGCTTTGGCTGCCACGGTTGCGAGGTCGCTTGCAAAGCCGAGAACGATGTTCCGCTTGGCAACTACATTCGACAAACCTTCTTCAAAGACGTTGGCGAGTACCCCAAGGTCGCTCGCATGTTTCTCCCTATGGCCTGCCAGCATTGCGAAGACGCGCCATGCGTTAAGGCGTGCCCTTGCGGTGCCTTGCACAAAGGCAGTGGCGGCAGCGTTGTCATTGATTACGAAAAATGCTGCGGTCACGCAACGTGCGTTGAGGTTTGTCCTTACGGCGCGATCTACATTGATCCCGTCGCTAACCAAGCGGTGAAGTGCCACAACTGCTACCACCGAGTTGACGAAGGCATGGAGCCAGCGTGTGCAACGACTTGCCCGTCAGATGCAATCTATTTTGGTGATCTCAACGATCCAAATTCCAAAGCATCACTTGCGATGGCCGAAGCCAAAGATAACGACGTACCGCTGGTTCAACTTCGCGGCGAAAAAGAGACTAAACCAAGAATGTGGTTCTCCGGACCTGCTCCTGCCGAGATCGAAGAGCGAATCCCTAAAGAAGGTGAGTCTTACAACAACGACTCTTACAACATTTACAACTGGAAAGAGTGAGCGTCGTTGTCAACTGTTGACAACGCTTTCCCTTCTTTACTTCTGCCAAGATTTTATCGCGTCGCAAAATCAAGACTATGAATAACGATCCGAACCAAACTCGTCGAAAATTCCTGCAACTCGGTGCCGCTACGATTTCAACATCGGCACTGGCCGGATGTGCAAAATCAAGTTCGTCTTCAGCAAAGCAAGATCAAGAGCCCGCATCCTCGAAGCAAGACGGCGCTGGCAAGAACGCTCCTCCGCAAGGCATCGACATGGAGAAGTGGGAGAAGATGAAGGGCGAGGCCTACCCTCAAGGCACCGACAAAACGCCCGGCGTCTGTCAACTGCCTGGTCCCAATGCAAAACGAAACTGGCCCGACGTTAATAAGTACAAGGACACCAAAAAAGTCCCCGGCATGTGCCAATTGTGCAGCACCATTTGTGGTGTTATTGGCCATGTCAAAGAAGGCCGAATCATCAAGCTTGAGGGCAACCCGAACGATCCAAACAGTCGTGGAAAATTGTGTGCTCGCGGGCAAGCCGGCCTAAACCATCAGTACCATCCTGAGCGTTTGCTTTATCCAATGAAACGCGTTGGCGAACGGGGTGAAGGAAAATGGAAACGACTGACTTGGGACGAAGCCCTCGACGAAATGGCGGCGAAGCTGAAACCAATTCGCGACTCGGGAAATCCTGAGAACTTCGCCTTTCACCAAGGCCGTCAGCGATCCAAGGACGCGCTCAAGCGTTTCCTTGATGCCTTTGGAACCAAGACTCAACTTTCGCATCGCAGTTTGTGCAGTGGCAATCGTCGCGCCGCAAATCTCGCGTATCTTTGGGAAAGCGATTGGGATCTTAACGATGTTGAGCACTCAAAATACATTTTGAACTTTGGCTCAAATGCTTTCGAAGCACATCAAGGCCACATCCCGTTCGCCAATCGAATTCAAAATGGTCGTTTCAAGAACGGCGCGAAGATGGTGACTTTCGACGTTCGCCTATCAAACACCGCGGGTTCCAGCGACGAATGGTTTGCTCCGTTCCCAGGTACCGACGGTTCTGTCGCGCTTGCCATGTGCAATGCGATCTTGACCGAGGGGGTCTACGACAAAAACTTCATCGATGGCTGGAGCACCAGCAGCATCGAAGAGTTGAAGGAACACCTGGCAGAACACACGCCGGAATGGGCGGAGAAAATTTCTGGAATCCCAGCGGCTGACATTCGCAGAATCGCATTGGAATTCGCCGCAGCAGCACCGCAGGCGACAACCATGTGCAATCGAGGATCATCGGCACATCTCAACGGATTTTACAACGACCGCGCGATCAACTTACTGAATGGCCTCGTCGGAAGCGTTGGCAAAAAAGGGGGCTGGTGC
>CAYMFZ010000430.1:0-5404 GCA_964389585.1 uncultured Pirellulaceae bacterium
ATGAAGGTCCGAATCACGTCGATGCTAACGTCGGCTTCCAGCAGCGAAGTCTCAACGAGCTTCAGCCCGTCGCGCATGTTGCCCTCAGTCAGCTTGCCCTTACCGCGCAGTGACTTGAACGCACCTTTTAGACCGTCTTGTAGCGAATCAAACATCGACTCAAATTCCTGTGGAAACCATTCCAAAGGTATAAACAAAAATCCGGCTAGTGGATGTCTACCGCTGGCCGGAATGCATACTCGTTAATTCTGCTTTTGGCGAAATCGCAGAATCCCTAATTCTAACCGAATCAAACGTTCAGCGTAAGTGCGTTTGGCGTTGGATTGGGTGGTATTTCCACAACGTAAACGACTTGGTCGGCGTTGGTGAAACGGAAGATGGCCGTTTTTGAAAATCCATTCTCGAAGGTCTGAGACGCGTTGCCAAAAATTGTAATAATCAGAGAATCTAGAGGGTTGGTAAGCTTTCTCATGGCACGAGAAATAAGTTCCAAATAGAGTTGAACTTGCCTTTCATAATAAAATCAAGAATCGGATTATCCAATGCCGCGAAGACCTTTGAACTCCCGCAAAAAAATGAAACGAAGAAGCCGCTTGCGATCTCGTTTGGTATCGGTCGAATACCAGAATTTGGAGGAGCGTAATCTACTTTCTGGTAACCTTCCCGCCTTTGATGCATCCGTTGAGTTGGCAAAGAACTTCATTGGAACGACGCCTGATACCCAGTACTTGGTTCAGCAAGGGAGCGATCTGCAATTCCTTGACGGAAAGTCGGCTGAAGGCGTGACAACAGTCCTTTTCCAGCAAACGCTTGATGGTGCACCGATTCAGAACGCATTCTTCACGGTCGAAACGGCCAATGGTGAAGTCACCCAAGTCAAAGGGAGCGGTCACGAGTCGGTCTCGAATTTGGACGGTTCGAATTCTCAGATTGAAAAAGCGTTTGCTGAACGGCTGGTCAATTCAGAATTTGCCGACCAGCCATTTACTTCATCGACTTCATTGGCTTGGTCAGCCAATGGCCAGTTCGCTTGGCAAGTCGACACCTACCTGGGCGACAGGTCAATCGTAAACGACATCACGCCGAACTTTTCGAGTTTGGTTGATGCCACAACTGGCGAATTGATCGAGAAATTTACGCCAACTTCAACAGCAATGCTGCTGCACAATCCGGACACTCAGTTAGGTGAGCACGCTCGAATCGTAATCAACGATGCGATTGGCCCGGTTGGTTCGCAAACTTATGCGTTGGATTTTGACGCGGTGGTTGCTTTGCCCGGTTGCACTGGAACACTTGTCGCTCCGAACGTTGTGTTGTCTGCTCGGCATTGTGGATCGAGTGCAGGCGATTCAGTTCGGTTTGGTGCCGATAGCTCGAATCCTGTTTTCACGGCAACGGTTAGTTCGGTCGATGTGCCTGCGGGAGCCGGAAGCTTGCTTGATGGTGGCGACTTCAACATTTTGACTTTGGCTGAAGACGTGCCAGCTTCTGTTGCTGTTCCAATGCGCCTGTCTCCTATGACGAATGGCCTTGAGGGAATGCTGGCGGCAACTGTTGGTTATGGTCTCAACGGAATTGGAAGCGAAGGCCACCAAGGAAGTTCTGATGGGCTTCGCTGGGGTGGCGAAAACATCATTGAGTTGTACGGCGAACCTGCGTCAGCAAGCGGAGCCAACATCATCTCGACTGATTTCGATAATGGAACCGCGGCAGCAAATACGATTCCTTCAAGCGATTCAACTCCGCTTGAGTTTGAAGCGACAACAGCACCGGGGGACAGTGGCGGGCCGATCCTTGTTCAGTTTGGCGATGAATGGGTCGTGGCTGGTGTTCTTTCAGGAGGGACTTCAAGCACAAGTGTTTACGGCGACATCTCTTGGTGGACCGGCGTTCAACCTTATCGTGAATTGATCGAAGCCGCAGGTGGCGTGTTTGCCGAAGGCGTAGTCGAACTGAATCAAGACGCTTATTTTCCTGGCGACGTGGTGACAGTAACCGTCACTGGTTTGGTGACAGCGGATGCGACAGTTGACGCGACGCTTGTTTCAACAACCGGCGATTCGGAGACGCTTTCGCTGACAAGAAGCGGTGAAGATTTCGTGGGTACGCTTTCACTCGCGACCAATTCCGTCGTCATTAACGACGGTGAACTCCAAGTCACTGTAGACGACACGATCACCGCGTCTTTTGGCGGTTCATCTGACACGGCCATTGTCGAGCAAGAAGAAATTCTGATCGAGGGCACAAGTGGTGATGATGTGATCACGGTCGACATTGGTGAGTCGGTTGTCATCGTCGTCAACGGTGAAGAGTTTCAGCTTAACCCTTCGTTGAAAGCGGCGTTAGAGTTTGATGCCAAGCAAGGCAATGACACCATCACGATCAACGATGGAGCGGGCAACGATCAAACCACCGTGGGCGAGTACTTTGTCCAAGTCGCTGGTTTCTTCGATTTTTCAGCCAAGAGCGTTGAAGACGTCACGGTTAACAGTGGCGGTGGATTCGACTCAGCAAGAATGTTTGGGACTGATCGAGATGATGTTTTGAATGTCTCCGCAACATCAGTTTCCTATGCTGGTCAACAGTTTGTTAACGTAATCAACGGTTACGGAAGAGTCCTCGCGTTTGCGAACGAAGGCGGATTGGATCGGGCGACTTTTGTGGACTCGGCTGGCAGCGATAGATTTTTTGCGACTCCAGATTACGCGAACATGAGAACAAGCACTTCTTTTGTCAACGCTCGTGGGTTTGATCAAGTCAAAGCGTTTGCAACTGAAGGCGGAAAGGACTTCGCTTCGTTTGTTGGTTCAGAAAATCGTGACGAGCTATTCGCCAACTCAGAATTCGCGAACTTCTCTGGTCCTGGTTTTGATGTGAATGCAACTGGTTTCGAAAGAGCGACCGTTGATGGTCGGGGCGGAAACGATGTAGCCAACCTTGTAGGAACGGACGGAAACGATGTCTTCTTCTCGAATCCGCAGTTTGGCTATATGTATGGCGAAGGCTACTTCAATCACGCAATCCGTTTTGAGTCGTTGACGGCTCACGCGGGAGATGGAAACGATCGAGCGAACCTTTACGACTCACCGGGCAAAGACACTTTCCGTGCGACGCCAGAATTTGCGGCTTTGTTCAATGGTCAGTATCGTAATCAAGCCAACGGATTTGATCGAGTCTCTGCCTTTGGGTCCGCGGGTGAGGACATCGCGACATTGATTGATTCCGCCGGAAGAGATCGGTACGTGGGTCGAGCTCAGGATGCCTACCTCGTTGGCGACGGTTTCATTAACTACGTCAACGGTTTCGATTCGGTCCATGCGATCAGTAGCAGCGGCAACGACATCGCAATCTTGCATGGCTCGCGCGAAGACAATCGTTTCTTTGGCAGTCAAGATTTCAGCCTGTTGTCTGGCAACACGTTCCACAATCGTGCAACTGCATTCAGGAACGTAACGGCCTACTTGGGCAATGGTTTTGATCGTGGTCGGTTTGAAGATTCGGCTGGTGACGACACGTTTGTCGGCAAAGGCAATAACGCAACGCTCTTTAGCAATGACTACTTCATTCACACAATCGGCTTGAACCTGGTCTCGGCAGTCAGTAACGAAGGCGGCACAGATATCTTGGGTAAAGCAGATCTAGAGTTCGAACTGATTGAAGAAGGTGATTGGAACTTGTAAATCCAAAATCACAATTCAAATCCGAAGTGTTATTTACCTTCGAAAGCGAAGTCCAATTTGGGCTTCGCTTTTTTTAATTCCCACAGTTCAATCAACGACGATATTCAATTAGCGATCCTCAAATTGGCTTGAATACGACGAAAACCTAACTAAAGCCAATCCAATGCCTGGTCAGGATCCCAAACCACCAAATTTATCCAAATCCTTTTTTGGTGATTCCCCAGTTCCCACCAAGATGCGTTTCAGGTGGATAATCGTTGGCTATTTCGCGCAAATAAGGCATTTAGGGGAACGCGAGCATGTCAACTGAGTCTCAATAGATTGGAAAAATGCTCCTTATTAAATACATTAGAGCATACATATATCCCCTAAAGTGAGTGGAGTTCTCCTATGAGTTCGTCTCGACGTTCGTCCCGCAAGTCCAAGCCCAGTTCCAAACGAGTCAGCAGCCAAAGCTTCGAGTATCAAAATCTTGAACTTCGGCAGATGCTTTCTGGAAACGTTCCATCGTTCGACGCCCAAATCGAATTGACCAGAAACCATATTCTTAGCCAACCTGAGACTCAGTACTTGATACAGGGTGACAGTGACTTACGTGCGATCGAAGTCAAGCACGGTCTGGCTTCGACGACGACTCGTTACCAGCAAATGATTGATGGCTTGCCCGTCCACGGCGCGATCGTGACGATCAATCAAGGCGCGTTCGGCGACTTCCAACAAGTCCATCACAACCTTGCTTACGACACAACCAAACTGACTTTTCCTGAGCCACTAGACACGGTTGCTGTCAACATGGACGCGGCTGAGTTGAATGCCATGGAAGTCGCTGGCGTTTCTGAAACAACGCTGCCATCGAGAGGTGAACTTAGTTGGTATGTGGATGAATCGGGCGACGTTCATCAGGTTTGGGACATGATGGTTTTCAGTCTCTACCAACCAGTTGGAGACTTTCTAACCATCGTTGACGTTACGACTGGCGATGTCCTCTTGCAAGAAAACCGAGCCGCATTCGCGACTGGTGAAGGGCACGTGTTTGATCCAAACCCTTGGCAAACTCAAGGAAGTGGTGCCGGACTTGCGGACAACGGTGATGCAACGAGTCCGGAACTTGATGCGGCCCGAGTTCAAGTCACGCTTCAAGGATTGGATGAAGGCACCGGGTTGTTGATTGGCGAATTTGTTGACCTTGCAACATTGAACAGCACTGAGTTGACTGACGTCGATGCTGATGAACCTGATCGAGTATATAACTACGATCGTGACGACGATCGGTTTGAACAAGTTGTTGTGTACCATTCAGTTGACCAAATCAATCGATTCTTTCACGAGCTTGGTTTCGATGATGATGAGGGCATTCCAAACGGAATTAGAGATTTCCCGACTTTGGCCAACGCGCATTGGTACGATCAAGATCAGTCATTTTATTCGACTGGTGATGACGCGATTCACATGGGCGACGGCGGCGTTGACGATGGTGAAGACGCCGACATTATCGCGCACGAATATGGTCACGCCGTTCAGTTCAATCAGAACGCGGCATGGGGTGGCGGGGAGATGGGCGCGATGGGCGAAGGCTTCGGTGACTTCCTCGCAGCGAACTTCTATCGCGAATACGGTGATGCAACTTTTCAAGCCCTTCATGCACCTGCGGTTGGCGAATGGGTGGCGATTTCCTATTCAAACGATGATCCTGCTAAGCTGAGACGTGTTGATGGGTACAAGAT
>CAYMFZ010000431.1:0-253 GCA_964389585.1 uncultured Pirellulaceae bacterium
AAGCGAGCTGGGACTTCTGGCGAAGTCCACTACAGGTTTTGAAATACCCTCTAGGTAATAGGGGCTTAACCAGATGCAGGCCCATAATGCGGAAGCTGGACCTAGAAGACTGGTGAACATAGAAAGCCGCTGGTCTACGTGGCACCACCAAACAAACAGTTTTTGTCGACCGAGTCCCAGCCCAATGGCACGTCCATTATTGCGCAGCATATTGCCAAACCAGCGATGCATTTTTTGAATACTCATTCGGACT
>CAYMFZ010000431.1:263-5397 GCA_964389585.1 uncultured Pirellulaceae bacterium
CCCTGAATCTTCCATGCAGTAGATGAAGGCGTCCGGGACGTAAAGCATTTCGCTGCCCTTTCTTAAGAGCGTGTACCAAGTGCTTTTGTCATCCCCGGTAACGAATTTGATTTCTCCGTGGAGCCAATGTTTGATTCGATCGTTTTCGAGGTTTGCAATAAACTCTGGTTTGACACACTCGGACGCACGGAAAAGCGAAAACCGTCCGGTTAAAACTTGAAGCTGCCCGGAAAGGCTGAGTGACTTCATGTAACGGTGCCGCATTGAAAAACGGAGCGTGTACCATTTCCGATAAAGCCAATTGCCTTTGGTGACTGAGATGTTGTCAGTCGTTAGCGCATCAAGTTTTGGTCGGAGCACGAACAACGGAAGACACTTCTCAAGGATTCCGCGACCTAAAACAGTATCCCCATCCATCAACGCGACAACATCGGTGTCCTTGATGTCATAGTTTGCGAGTTGGTATAAGACATCTGCCATGCCCTGTCTTTTACCGCCGACTTGACGAACGTACTTCATCGTTACATTGGATTTCGATGGATGCGATTCGTAGACTTCGCGAAAAAGCTCGTCTTCGTCGTCGGCTCCAGCGTTTACAAAAATAATGGTTTCGCTGGGAACTTGGGCTGATTCGTTGAGAACCGAAAGCAGCATTGACCGCGTGACTTCTGGTTTTTCTTTGAACGTTGGAATGACGAAGAACAATCGTCCGGGGTATTTTTCTTCTTCGCTCAGTTTGCTTGCTCGAAACTGGAGTCGAGGATAGACGATGTATTCGTAAATTGCTGCTCGAACGCAATGGGTTAGCAACCAAAGGTAGCGCCATGCTCCAATCGCGCCTAAGACTGCGATTGATTTAAGTGGAATCTCTTTCGCGCGGTCGGGCAGAAAGATGAAAATAAGAAACGCACAACCAAAATAGAAAAAGACTACAGGGAGTGCGCGAAGCAATCTCATTCCCAAGCTAACGTCGTAGCGAATACTCTTGTCCACAGTTCTGGCCTCAATTTAAATGGTCGATGCGGAGCGGTGACCACGTTAACAATGTAAGTTGGGTCTCGAATAAGAAATTAACAGCTATTTGGAGTAGATATTCCGAGTAGCTACTCCAAAGAAAAATTCCAAACGGACCTACTGGTCGTTAGAGGAAAGTTGTTGATCGAGGTTAGGGACTGGATTCGAAAACGAATCAGCCGTTTGGCTGTTTGGCTTTGTCGATTTTGAGATGCTTTTCAACTCGTATCCCATTGCTCGATCCAGCCAGCCAACTCCGAACCCGGTCTTGATCGCCATCTCGAGTCGGATCCCAGACGGAATGTTGTCAGGCAAGTTCGCGATATGAACTTTGACCGGCACGTCGGTTGCGGTCGTGCCTCGAAAATCAGCGTTGTAATTGCCTTTTGAATACATCGCTCGATGTCCGACGGCGGATACGATTCCATCAAGCCGTAAGTCCAAAGCCGGCAAATCGATGACCACTGGCTGCCCTGGTCGAATGCGGTTTGCTTGAGCGATTGAGACTTGACCCGCCGCCCAAGCTTTTCCAGGATAGCTTAGTGCGATGGCTTCGTCGGCAGCACGCAAAAACTCACCCGGCTGTCGATAGGTAACGTGTACGATCCCGTCACGTGGAGCCAAGATATCAAGTCTTCAATTCGGTTCTCAAAGATTTTACAAACGATTTTTGCCTCATCGAGTTCTGCAGACGCGATTTCCAACTCCGTTCGAATCCTTCCGATTTCGTCGTCCAGTCGATCGCCCAAGAGGACAATTTCCTGCTTTGCAGCGGACTGAGCAAATTCGATTTGGCGAACAGAGTTTTCACTTGTCGTTTGTGTTGCCTCAGCGGAAAGGAACTCGCTTTGGATCGCATCAAACTCAAGTTGAGTCACGGCGCCAGAATCGGCGAATGGTTTGACTCTTTTCGCCGTCGCCCCAAACATCTCCTTTATCTTGGTCGCAGACCTAAGTTCTGATTTTGCAATTTCAAGGTCGAGCGCCAATTTCTTAGATGCCAAATCCAATTTCGACTTATAGTTTTTCAGATGGTTCTGAAGGGCAGAAACCTTGGCTCTTGCCGTCCGCTGCCTTGCGATCGCTTGCTCCAACCCCGATTCAAGTTCACGGTTTTTCATGCGAACCAACACATCGCCTCGATTAACAGTGTCTCCTTCCTCAACCAACACCTCCGATATCTCACCCTCAACCTTTGCGTTGATTGGCAAATAGTTGCCAGTCATTGAAGAATTGTTGATGCCAATTGAGCTACGGGAGTTGAGGAAGACGGAGGCCAGAATTCCAAGGCCCAAAAAGACAAACAGTAAAACGAGAAGTGCGAGCGACTTGACATGCTTTTTTCTGTTCGGGATCCCCGAGTTATCTCCCTCGCCAGATGCGCCTGCGACTTCGCCGCGAGCAAGTTCATCGTAAGAGCGACTTTCGAGATCTTCATTGACCCCGCCAACTCATCCTTTGTTTTTTAGAAAGCGTCTAAGAACTCCCCGCTGCTCTAGAGTTAAATCACAAAACGAATACTCCGTGATTCCATCAGCAGAATTTCGCGGTCGGATTGTCAAACGTAGAAAATCGTCAGCCAATTGAATCTCGGCTTCGGTTTTCTGCTCCACACTTGGCAAAGCTCGCGTCTTAAAAGCCAAATTCCGAAAGCTCGATAATTTGGCGCAAACCTTCTACGAGAACGAATTCGTTTGGGGAGGACATAGCTGCTAGCTCAATGGTGGAAACGAGATGAAACGAAATCTGAGTTGGCAAACGGGAGAACAAGTTAACTTGTGCGGGTCACGAATGTGAAAATGATCCGGCCACGTACTAAAAACCGAATCTACTGATTGTACCAATCGATCGGTGAAGTCCAGCAAGATAGACTGTTCCACCGCGATTTTGAAGGAGCAATCTGTTGAAGAATTCAACTACGTGCATGAAGAAGTCGCATATCGATCCGACGAGTCTTGGTGAAGGGGAATTACCCCGACAACCAAAGCAACTTAAGGGTAATTGCGTCAATCCTTACGTTAGAGTGAACGATATTTTCAAGCTATTAGTTTTGCTTATATTTGTTTGCTCGCCTGGCTGGTCCTGACTTTCAAGATCCGGGCGTTGGGCTGGCTCCAAGCTTCGATCGAGCGGAGCTTCAAACCGCCAATGTTGCAGAGCTAGATCAATGGTGGCAATTGTTTGGAGACGAAACACTTAACCAACTTGTTATGCGTTCGCAGTCCCAAAATTTGGACTTGCTAACAGCCTATGAACGAATTGTTGAAGCGCGAGCAAATTTGAGGCTAGTCGGCGGGCAATTACTGCCGAACGCAGATTCCTTCTCTGGTTACCAATTCACAAAAAGAAGCCAGAACGCGAGCCCATTTGTCGCCCAGAATGGCAATTCTTTCAATCTGTTTACCCGAGGTCTTGACGCTTCTTGGGAAATTGACCTGTTTGGTCGAATCAAACGAACCATAGAGTCGGCAGAGGCTGAATTGGGATTTCAAGAATTCGAGCAAGAGTCCGTGCGTCAAAGCTTGAACGCTGATATTGCCAGTTCCTATTTGAGTATTCGTTTGCTGCAAGCGCAGGTATCGGAAACAGAAGAAAGTTTGGCTGTTCAGTCGGAGACGGCAAAATTGGTTGCCGAGCGATCCAAAGCTGGAGTTTCGACAGAGCTTGATCGGCGTCAAACGGAATCGTTCCTTAATCGTTCAAAAGCGCTTCGGTCTGAGCTCAAAGTCGAGTTGGAACTGGAGCATAACCGACTAAGCCTGTTACTTGGCGAGTCTCCGAGCCAACAATTGCGAGATTTTATTGGTGTTCAATCAGTACCTTCGATTCCGGCTGTTCCTTTAGTCGGAATTCCCGCCGACCTATTGCAACGCCGGCCTGACGTTTGGCGGGACCGCATGGCTGTCGCTGCTGCCAGTGCCAAAATTGGAATCGCCGAATCGGATTTGTATCCACAGCTTAGCCTGTTAGGCACAATTTCGGTTCGTGCGAAAAGCCCGTCTCAATTATTCCAATCCGACTCATTGGCATTTAGCGTCGGCCCTTCTTTTCGTTGGAATATATTGCATTTTGGACGCATCTTCGACAATATCGAAGTGCATCAAGCGAGGCTCAACCAAGCGGCTTTGAAATATCAAAGCACTGCACTTAATGCGGTGAGGGAAGTCGAAGACAGTCTGGTGCAGCACGCCGGATTCGTGGAGCAGCTTAACTTGTATGAACAAGCCGTTGTTGCAGATATTAAATCGGTTGAGCTGAGCCTAGAAAGATACAAAGCAGGCAAAGCGAATTTCCAGAGGGTGTTGGACTCGCAACAGCAACTGCTTCAAGATCGGCAAAAGCTGAATTCTGCACAGGCATTGGCGATTGAACAGCTAGTACGGCTTTTCAAATCTCTAGGTGGCAACTGGGACTGCAATCAGTCAAACATTGACATTGCCACTGAGCAAGAGGTGATTGCACCACAGATGGAACAACAGCAACAACCAGAAGACTCGTTGGCGTTCTCTTCAAATGAGGACGAAACAGACTATCCAGCGTTAGCCTACCCAGGCTTTCAAGAGATGCCCAACTCGCAAGCCAAGATGACTTCGTTGGATGACGATGAGTCGTCATTTCAATTCATAGAGTTCGGAGTCGAGACACCATTGCAAAAATCGTCAGGCCAAATGAACAAAGGCTACCCTTTGTTTAGCGAGAAATACTAAGCCTGAAAGTTTCCTTTGAGAAACTTTTAAAAAAAGCGCGAATGGGACTTGTTGTGTTTTCGAAGATCCCTATACTTTGGCTCATCGCTGACACGGTGAGCAATCACTTGTACGCAGGCGACGCACGGAAGTAGCCTTGGGTGGCTGATTCAATCCGAATCACGACCTGCCCAATTTTGGCCTTTCTTTACAATCGGGATTTAGCTGCGGTTGACAACGACCGAACAAACAGTAAAATCGTCGATTCCCTTTGAGCAACGAGTTGATACCGGTTCGGTCTGACTTCGCATTTTCGATGTGAACCTTTCAGTTCGAACCGCTCTCAACTTGAGGGCGGCCGTTGGACACGATTCCAGCGTTGATGATCTTTGACAATTTGGTTGTGTAAAAAAAGTAGATGGCATCTGAATGCT
>CAYMFZ010000432.1:0-5394 GCA_964389585.1 uncultured Pirellulaceae bacterium
GGAATGGGGAATGGGGAATGGGGAATGAGGAATGAGGAATGAGGAATGCGGAGTGGGAGTGCGGATTGTGGAGTGCGGGATGAGTTGGAACCGCGAAGCGGTGGCAGGTGATAGCCACGGATGCAAATCCGTGGTTGTGGGTCTCCCAATAAAAGGAGTCCTGAAGGGACGGCATGAAGGTTTGCTAGATTGCGATCGTCACTACTTCAAGACCGACGGACGACTAGTTAGGTCATCGCCTCGCCAGATGCTGATCGCTTCATTCAATTCTTAGCGGCAGCCGGCGCGCTCGCGTTCAATTCCGCCAATAGTTTCTTGGCCGCGTTGCGATACATGAAAAGGCCTTTGTGTTGAAGAGCAGCTTCCAAAACCGTCTTTGCATTTTCTGGTTGCTCAATCGCCTTCAAAACTGTCGCTCCGAAATAGCGAATCTCAGGCGAGGCATTGTTAGTCTTTAACGCTCGACCTAGCGCCGATTTCGCTTGTTCGATGTCACCAGATCGAAGCTGAATAAATCCAAGTGCGGCTTGGGAGACAACATTGTTCGGCAAAGCGCGAAAGTTCCGTTGAGCAATCTCCAAGGCCTTCTTTCGTTTGGCCTCGTCTTGGCTTTCGATCAGGCAAAGTGCGTACATATTGGCGAAGTCAAAATTGTCGGGCTGAAGTTTCGTCAACTGCTCGTAGTGCGATTCTGCGATTGAAAAAGCCCCATTGGAAAACGCGATTTTGGCTTTCAGGCTTTTTGACAAAGGCACTTCACCATTGGTCTCGGCCTTTTTAATTGCGGCACTTGCAAGCGGAAACTCCTCTTCATTAACCGCCCAACTCGCAACTTCTAATTGAACCTGTGGGTTGTCACCGTACTTCTCTGCCGCGTTCATGATCCAGGTTTTGGCTTCATCCTGTTTACCTGTTCGTTGGAACCAACTGGCAATAATAGATTCCGGCACCCGCGTTTGAGGAATTTTTGCGCGAAGCTGATTGAGGTAATCCATCGCCTTAGGAAGATTGTCCTGCTTGAATTCCAACTCGGCTGAAACCATTAAGACCTTTGCGTTCTGCGGTGCGAGTTCACGCTGCTTGGCTAAAAACGCACGCGCGTCGTCGTAACGTTGTTGTCGCATGGCAACATCCGACATGCCATCGAGATACTGCAAATCATAAAAGCCTTTTGAATTGGCAGAAAGTTTGCTGGTCTTCATGACGCGTGCCATCTTCTCAAGCAGCGCAAGTGCGTCGACGGCTCGGCCTTCGTTAATCGCCAGCCGTGAGAAAGCCGAGTAAACCGCAGGGCTGGTCGGATTTTGAAAACCGGCTCGTTCCAAAAGGACGCGCCCTGATTTTGCATCTTGAATTGCAAAGCTCAATGCGGCCAACAACAAATCAGTTGGAGGAAAATCAGGATCGACTGCAGCCTGGGCCTTCAAGATCTCAACGACCCGCGTTGCATCGCGAAGCTGAAACGCTGTCACGGCGTCGATAACCGCTTTCTTCTGTGGCGAACCCTCTACAAATTCACCCGGGATCAAATTATCAAGTTCAGTGACAAGTTGATCGAACGCTTGTTCCGTTGCCAATTGATTCGGCGCAATCGTCTTGTCACCTTGCGTTGGCTTCGCGTTTTCTTGCGTGCCGCGAGATCCATCGACTTGTTGCGGAGGCTGGTAGCCTGGCGCGGTTTGTGCATTGGATGTTTGGATCAGACCGGCGAAGCTGAATAGAATCGCCATGGACAAAATCGTTCGAGCGGGCATATCAATTCCGACTAAAAGTTGTTTAAGTTTAAGGCTTTACCATTCAGCCAACGTCCACGCGCATTTGCAGTCGTTAGGACAGATCGACCGCATCAAGAATTTTCGACGTTGCTTTCGAACGATTCAATACATAAAAGTGCAATCCGGCAACACCCGCGTCAATCAAACCTTGAGTTTGTTCAATTGCTTGCTCAACGCCAACTTTGAATTGGGCCTTTTCATCGAGATCCTTTTCCAGATCCTGAACAAATTTTTCAGGAAGCTTTGCTCCACAGAGTGATGAGATTCGTTGGATTTGTTTAAGGCTAGTCACCGGAAGTAAGCCTGGAACAATTGGGATTTTGATTCCACGCTTTTCACATTGATCACGAAAACGAAAAAAGTCGTCGTTGTCGTAAAATAGCTGCGTCACCACAGCATCCGCGCCGGCGTCGACTTTTCGTTTCAAGTTATCAAGGTCGACATCCATGCTAGGCGCCTCGATGTGCTTTTCTGGGTAGCCTGCGACAAGCACACCCAAGTCACTGAACTCCGAGTTAATCAACTCAACAAGTTCGTTTGCATATCGAAATCCACCTTCGGCTTGTTGGAATTCCTTTTGCCCTTCAGGGGGATCACCACGCAGCGCGACGATATAGTCGACTGCCTGCTCGCGAGCTTTATTGAGGTAAGCTCTTAGCTCGTCAGCGTTGCTACCAACCAAAGTCAAATGGGAAGCGACAGGAACGTTGAATTGTTTTTTGACATGGTCGATGATCTCAAGCGTTTTACCTTGAGTCGAACCGCCCGCACCGTAAGTACAAGTGATGAAGTCAGGCGAAAATTTCGTTAGCTGCTCTACGTGCTTATAAAGGCTCGTTTCTCCAGCAGGTGTTTTAGGCGGGAATAGCTCGAACGAGATGACGCGTTTTTGATCGAATAAGTTTGAAAGTGACATGTGTCTCAGTTTTTCAGCGAAGGCATTTACAACGTTTCCATGATATTCATGGAATCCGCAATTCGACAGGCCCAATATTACGACCTCTTTCCGAAATTGAACGATTCAAGCCGTTTGAAACGTAAACGAACGATTAGTGGTCAAAGTGAAAACTCAATCCCCATCCGAGAGTTCAATATTTGAAAGCGAAAAGCAATCCTCTGCTGGCGCAACTTCTCTTTATTTTGCTAGTGCAGCGTTACATCTTGGATTTAGGGTTAGTTTGTAGTGGATGAGGCCACGAATCCTTCGGTCGACACATATCGGGAATCGTCGCCTGGTCCACTACCTTAAAATTGAGTTGCACAATGCACCAGCTAGAGAGCAACTGGATCATCGGACAAACCCGCTGGTCGTTCGGCCGAAGTCAGTTGATACATGTCATGGATGAGTTGAATATCGCACGGCCGTTGAGTCACGTTCCGTCGTGCAAACATTCGCTCTTGAGTTGTCACGATGACTTCTGGTGGCAGGTTTCCAACCTGGTCAAACGTGCGCGCGTAGTTGACGAAACTGGGAACGTTGGTGGTCGCAAAACCATAAACCATGCTTCCGGTCCCTATCGTTTTTCCAGTAAAGATGCTGGTGTTAATCGCGGTCTTGGCATAGTCTCCAACAATGCAGCCGACAAACTGCATTCCGGTTGAAACTTTCTCGGCACCGTAAGTCATATTCACGATCCCGTAGGTGTTCTTCAAATCGCTATTGCAAGTTCCTGCACCCAGGTTAATCCAGCTACCAAGGTAGCTATGTCCAAGGAATCCATGATGCTGCTTGTTGGTGTAAGCTTCGAGAATCGTCCCTTCGACCTCACCACCAATTTTACAAGTGTGCGCGATTGAAACACCGTCTTTGATCGATGCGTGCTCGCTAATTCGAGTTTTTGGTCCGACGTAAACCGGTCCACGAAGAAAACAAAATGGGCCAATCTTGACGTTGTCATCAATCACAATGGGACCCGGTTTCGTATCAAATACGACAGGATCATTGATCTCAACTCCCGATCCGACAAACACGTTTTTGAATTTTTCTTCGTAGTCGCTAACACCAATGCGATGAGAAATATTCTCATCAAAACACTTCATGTTCTGATCAACAATCTGGTGTGGATACTCGAACAGCTCTAGGCCATTCTCAGTTGTGATTGAATCAGGCTGGCTGGCAAGTGTCTCCAATAAACCAATCCATCTATCTTTGGGATGGTCAACGAAAACCTGAGTCGGGACGACGGCAGCAGCGATGGCCCAACCATTGCGAACGATTTTCGCAGAAGACGAGTGTTCATCCTCGCCCATTAACCGCTGCAGACGGCGAACGTTGGAAACTGAAGGCGCAACACGAGCATTGACAGCCAAAGTCCATTTCAGGTTGGCATCAAGTTCCTGTTGAAGTTCAGGAAAGTCGTTGAGCTGAATTCGCTCTAGATAGTCGCGGACCAATCCGACTAGATTTCCATCGAGCTCCAAAAGCCAGTCAATCAGTCGGTAACTCGCACAAGTAATCGCGTAGGCTGGACGACCAGTCGTGACGGGGAACAATTTTTCAACGCCGGCATCTTCAAAAACAACGATGTTCATTTTGTCGAGCAGGCGTAATTGTTTGGATGGCTATTGATTGATGCTGCGGTTCCGTATTAACTCGAAAGTACTGCGGATTTTCGCTCAGCTTCTCGTTCAACAAGGTTTTAACATGAATCGTTCAGTGAGCAAAAGGGCGTTTCAATTGGCGTGGTAGATACGCGGCTTGGAAGACGGCCCAGTTTTTGGGGAAGTTTTTCGAATGAGAGTTGGCGCTTGCCGATCGTATGGAATCTTAGAATTGAGAATTTTAGTTTCGAATCCAAGTCCCAATCCGAATTTTTGAGATTTGAGATTTGAGATTTGAAAATCCAGAATTTCAAATCTGAAATCTGAAATCCCAAAATTCAACTCACCTCTTCACCAATAGAAAAAGCGACTTGGAAATTCCAAATCGCTTGATCAATATTCTGTTCATCTTGCATTGGCATCAAAGCCAAACAAAAGCGATGGCAAATCCATCCCAAACTGAACCTACTTGTTCTGAGTTGTCGCTGGTGCTTGAGCAGTCCGTGGACCCATTGCTGCAGCAACAGCGTTGGTCAAGTCAAGTCGCTTGTGAAAGACAACTGCTCGGTTTACGCCTTTGATAACTTCGGCGCGATTGTTCGCGTCGATCTGCTCACTGTCAAAACGCAACACCAACGAGATGCCGTGCTGACTTGCAAGGCTTTCAACAACGCCCTGCATTTTTTGATACGTGTCGTAATAGATTCGGGCTTCGCGATTCAACAGAGTCGTTTCAGCTTGTCGAGCTTGCGTGCGAAGTGCCGCCTGCTTCTGCTCGAGATCCGCTTCCAGCTGGTTGCGTTCTGCGGAGCCGGCTCCGAGTTCAGCTAAACCTTGAGCTTGAGCCTTGATGGCTTCTTGCTGTTGAGTGATTTGAGCCTTCAACCCATCAGCTTCTGTTTTGATCGCTTCCATTTTCGAAGTGAACTCTTGGTTCTCTTTGAAAACTTTGGCAACATCAAGAACGGCAACAAGTCCAGAGGCGGCTTGGCCTTCCTGGGCGATGGCTGACTGGCTGACTAGAGGCATGATGGCGGCGATTGCGGCCAATAGCAACGATTTGACGATGGTCGATTTC
>CAYMFZ010000433.1:0-5390 GCA_964389585.1 uncultured Pirellulaceae bacterium
AGTAAGAGTAAGAGTAAGAGTAAGAGTAAGAGTAAGAGTAAGAGTAAGAGTAAGTTTGAGTTTGAGTTTGAGTTTGAGTAAGTGAGTGTGAATGGAAGCAAGAACTTGAAGTTTAGATTTTGCAGTTCGTGAAAGTTGAACCGATCCAAAGCGGCATTGTGGCATTTCACTCCGTGAAATAGCGCCAAACCCCGATGCGAAGCGAGGGGTGCCTTCAAGCATAAAACACGCTAACGCAGAACTTCCTTTTCAAGCCGCTCCGATTATCTCAACCAAAATCGAATCGGCCAGTCCAAGAACTTTCTAGTTCCCTGCAACCGCGGGCAAATCAGCGATGATCCAGAGAAAAAACGACACGGGAGCCGCGAAAATCATGGAGTCAATAATATCCAAGACACCACCGAGACCCGGTAACCAAGTACTCGAATCCTTTGTGTTTGAATCACGCTTGATCAAAGATTCAGCCAAGTCACCGATCATGCCTGCACACGTTACGAGGATTCCATAAACCAAAAACCACCACCACGGTTTTGCGATCGTGATTCCAAAAATATAGGGCGCGACCAAATAAACGACGATCGCCGCCGCGACGCATCCTCCAACCAGTGCTCCCAGTGACCCTTGTAGAGTTTTTCCGGGACTCAGTTTCGGCGCCAACTTGATCGTGCCATAACTTTTGCCGACGAAGTAAGCGAAGGAGTCGGAAAGTTTGACGGTGGAAATCAAAGCGATGATGGCCACCAGACCCAGCCCGTTGTTGTCTTGCAAAAGTCGATGTGGAACTAGAAATCCGAACAGCATTGTTAAGTAGACGAAAACGAAAACGCAGCGTGAAAGTCGATCAATGACTTCGCCCTTCGCGGTCGCCAAGGTCGAGTCGAAAGAGCGCATCTCATTGAGAATCACAAGCACCGTTGCCAACACGAGTCCGGACAGTGCCCAGCCAAAATGTCCCAGCGGGCAATTCAAAGGCTGGTCGTCCCAAAGCACAGGCACGAACGCAACGGCGGTCATTACGACCGATGCTCCAACCACGACATGATGATTGATGGAGTTGGCAACGTTGGCGAACATATGAGCCAGCTCGCTGGCTGCCATGCCGACAATGATCAGGCCTAACAAACAGAGAACCAGTCCAGGGCGACCAAGCTTTTCCTCGGTGCCCAGCCAAAAGTCGAGACGTAAAAGCAGCAACATCGTTGAGATGATGATCGCGGCTGAGATTAAACGACGGCCCAACAAAGGCGGCTCCTCAAAGGTTGTCCAAAGCGTTCCCGAAAGTTACTTATTCAATCCACCAAAGCGACGGTTGCGTTTTGAGAAATCAGTAATGGCATCGTGGAAATCTGAAATGCCAAACTCTGGCCACATCTTTTGGGTGACCCACATTTCAGCGTAACTAATTTGCCAAAGCAAGTAATTACTAATCCGCATCTCACCCGCGGTTCGGATTAGCAAGTCAGGGTCCGACATGCCCGCAGTGTACAAGTGATTTGAAACCAGTTCTTCGGAAACGTCATCAGCCGTCAGCTCGCTGTCCGCAACTTTTTGGCTGATCTTGCGAATTGCATCCACGATCTCGGCTCGGCCGCCGTAATTGATCGCCAGACACAAACAGGTTCCTGTGTTCGACGCCGTCATTTCCAGCGACTTGTCCATTTCCTTTTGCACGTCCGCCGGGATGCGTTCGCGACGACCGATGATTTGAAGACGGATATTGTTCTCCATCATCGTGTCGCGTTCTTGAATCATGTATTCCGAAAGTAGGAACATCAGAAACTCAAGCTCGTCTTCGGGACGCTTCCAGTTTTCACTTGATAGACAATAAAGCGTAACCTGCTCGATTCCGATCCGAGCACATTCCTCCGTAATAACGCGAACGGTTTTCGCACCTTGCTGGTGTCCACGAATTCGTGGAAGTTCTTGCGCTTGAGCCCAACGTCCATTTCCATCCATGATGATTGCAATATGGCGTGGACGCTTTTCAAGCGGCACTTCAAGTTGCAATTGGGTTTCGGTGGACATTTTTTTTAATGCGGATTGTGGAATTGATTCGAATTTCAAATCTTCGAATTTCAAATCTTCGAATTTCAAATCTGAAATTCTCAAATCTGAAATTCTCAAATCTGAAATTCTCAAATCTGTAATTCAGTTTCAAGCAAAAGATTTTCACTTAAATCGGTCTTCAATCAAACAGTTTTCGCCTTCAAATACTCTTCCAATGATTCCCCTTCAGGAATATGAATCGTCTGAGCTCTATCAGGACCGACTGAAATAAACTCAATCCGTCGACCAATTAAGGTCTCAATTTTGCGAGCATATTGTACCGCCAACAAAGGCAGATCATCCAGCGAGCGAGCGCCCGTCACATCAATTTTCCAGCCCGGAAGCGTCTCGTAAATTGGTTTTAAGTTCCGAAGGTCGTTCACATGAGCTGGGAAATGCTCAATGCGTTCGCCATTCAGCTCATACGCAACGCAGACTTCGATCTCTTCGATTTCACTTAACACGTCAAGCATCGTCAGCGCCACCGAAGTCGCGCCTCCCAGTCTCGCCGTATACCGAGCTGCGACTGCATCAAACCAACCACAGCGTCGAGGCCGTCCCGTTGTCGTGCCAAACTCTTTTCCCATTTCACGAATATGTTGACCTTTTTCGTTGTCCTGTTCGGTCGGAAACGGACCGCCGCCCACGCGCGTCGCGTAGCTCTTCGTGACGCCAATGACTTTCTCAATCCAATTTCCTGGAACGCCTGATCCTGTTGAGATGCCAACGCCCGAGCTGTTGCTGCTCGTCACAAACGGAAACGTGCCGTGATCAATATCCAACAATGAACCTTGGGCGCCTTCGAAAAGGATATCCTTGTTCTCGTCGATCGCATCCAGCAAAATCCGGTTGGTGTCCGTGATCATTGGCTTAAGCTGATTGGCGTACTCGGAAAACTCAGCGATGATCGCTTCGGCGTCGAGCGCGACGTCCTGGTTTCCAGAAGTCGCCGAGAGAACCTTCTTTTTGACTTCGACGATTTTTCGAACACGGTCGGGAAAGTCAGGTTGAATCAAGTCGCCCATGCGAATGGCGAAGCTTCGACCGATCTTGTCGCCGTAACAAGGACCAATTCCTCGAAGCGTCGTTCCAATGTTGTCTTTACCCGAAACAAGCTCGTTCCACATCTTGTCTTCGAGAACATGCCAAGGCATCACAACGTGGGCTCGGCTACTGATCTTCATTCGCGCCGAAACATCGATTCCTCTTTCAGCGAGCGAGTTAATTTCCTTGAGGATGGTGGGCGGATTGATAACAACGCCGGGCGTGATCAAATTCAAAACGCCTTCGTTGATAATGCCGCTGGGAATGTGATGCAACTTGTAAACATCATCGCCAATGACGACGGTGTGTCCCGCGTTGGCTCCGCCCTGATAGCGAACGACGAGATCCTTGCCTTCGGTCAACAAGTCAACAAGTTTACCCTTGGCTTCATCGCCCCACTGCAATCCGATTACGCACTGTCCTGGCACCCGGTTCTCCTCAGACATTAAGTCTCGGCGACTTGCCCGTTCGAAAAAGAACACAGCGAATCGTCGATTGAAATTGATTGATTTTGACCGCTTTGTTTTTCGACGTTCTGATCTCGAACGACTTTAAAAGCAGTAAATGGCAAGCCCGCAAGTTTAATTTTTGAGGCTGGATTTGGTCAACTGCCAGAAGCCAACCTAGCCAGAAAACACCGGGATTTGGTGCGGAAATTTTGATAACCGGTTCAACCGTTAACCATGTTGGTCGATCGGGCAAAGGTTGCAGGTTCAATTGGCGTTCACGTTGACCTTGTCAGACGTAACAAATAACCTCTAAGGATAGAGATCGTTGAGCATTTTTCGGTCCAACAATCTGTAGATGACCCGTTTTGCCAGATTAGTTTCTGGCGACAAATTTCAAACCACGGCGTACTCATGCGAACCAAATTTCAATTCTTAAGAGCTTTTCAATTCAACAACGCGATTCTAATTCTGCTTGGTCTTGGGTTGGGTTCCTTGGCGTTGCCTGAGTTCGCGCATGGACAGGATGACGAAAAAACAGAAGCCGTCGTTCGTGGCAAAGTCGAATACGATCGCACGCGGGCGGAGTCGTGGAATGGTGACAAGTTGGTCGTGCCTTACCCGGAGATCGTGACGAAGCTTCGCCAGCGTCTGATGCTTGATCCTCCGCCTTATCCTGCGGAAGCAAAAAATTGGAAGCCCGAGCAGGTCGTTGAATGGGAAAAAAAGTTCGTCGAGTCGGACGCAGGTAAGAAGTTTCTCGAAGAGCGGAAAAAGCTGGTCGATAACGCGAACGCATTTGATGTTCGGTTCGAAAAAGATGGAACCTTTGTTGTCTACGATGTTCCGGTTGGTACTTATGGAATTCAAGGGCGAGTCGACAAAGAGATCAACGGTACCAATTACGGTTTCGAAGTCTTTGGGCAAATCGAAATCTTAAAGGATGTTGACGAGTTGGTCCTGCCTGCGTTGCGCGTCGAAGTCACACCACTTTTGACTTCCAAGAAACCGGCTCCACCCGTTGATGTTAAAACCCATGATAACAAGCAATCAATGTCGCTAAAAACGTTTGGTGATGATTATCTGTTCGTGAACTTTTGGACATCGCTCAGTCCAACTGCTACCGCTGAACAAAAATTGGTTCAAGACATGTACGCGGAACTCAAACCGAAATACAACTTGCGATTGTTGTCCATCAACATTGATCGAGAGCGTGCCAAAGCGATCGCCTTCATCAAAAAGAAGGGTTTCAAAGGGAGTCACGGGTTTACCGATGGCGTCGAACACCGAACCATTTTTGACTACGGCGCGCGAAGCTTTCCTTCGTTTTGGTTGATTGGCAAGGACGACACAATTCTGATGAGTCAATATGAAATCGCTCAAGGAATGCGAGTGAAGCCAACGTTGACGCAGATTGTTTCCGATCGAATCGAAGGCAAAGACACTCCGACATTGGCGGAACCGACTAAAGCAGATGGTGATGAAAAGGCAGAGGGTTCTGGCGAAGAGAAAGACGACAAATAGGTCGTGCTTTTGTCGCGTCTGATAATATTGACTAGCCAGTGAAGCGCATTTATTTGCGGTGGTGCAAGATTGACGCTTGGTCAATGGTGACCATGTTTTTTAGTCGATCCGAGCCTGTGGTACGCGCTCTGACCACGGAGTGATCAGCGACTATCGCTCCCCCAATCTGTATCTGTTCGGAATCACTGAATTCATTGGTGAGTGATTGGTGCAAAGTCGTTGATTGCTCCGCAATCAAAACGTTATTACTGAGGGATGTTCGACTCAAACCCTCCACCCAACTGAATTTTCCCTACAAGTGGTGCGGCAAATCGGGCCATATGGAACCTA
>CAYMFZ010000434.1:0-5390 GCA_964389585.1 uncultured Pirellulaceae bacterium
CCCTCAATTGGCAATGGATGTGTATGAAGAGGTGTTTGCAGCTAAAGCGCACACAACACCAATTCTTTATCTTGACGGATCTGAAGATACTGACGTGCTTGTCGCCAAATTCTTGGATAGTGATTTATTACTTGATTAGTCTGTTATAGACCAGCTTCAATAGCTGCCCATTCTAGATCTTCGATTTCTTCTTCAGGCACTATAACGCTGATTTGATCACCTGGTTTTGCCTTGAAGTAGGTGACACTTGCAAGTAGAACTCTAAATTCTTCTTCACCTACGCTTACGTAGTAGTGGCCATCTCGCTGAAGGAGCGTTCCAATTAGCTGTTTTCTCGGGATTGGCCCAATTTGCTTGTAAATAAAGCTTCCGTCATCTGCGATGCTAAGCTTGAGGATATCTCCTTGCACGAGCTTAGATTTTGATGCGTAGTTAGCTGGTACTGGGTATGACTTTCCGTCTGGTCCAACCATATTCTGTCCGTCGAATACACCTTCGATTACCTTGCCGCTATTGGCGATTTTCATCGGTCGACCGCTTTGGCTGGTGAACGTCGTGTCGAGTGAGATTCCGAGCGACTGGCAAACGGTAGCCATCAAGTCTTCTGATGAATTGGAAGTTCCAACCACACTGGTTCCGTCTTCATTCGTTTCACCCACCGCGATCCCAGAATTCATTCCCGCTCCACCAACGACCGCACTCCAGCTTCGTGCCCAGTGGTCACGTCCGTTGTTACCGTTGATTCGTGGCGTTCGACTAAATTCACCCATGCATATAACTGCTACATCATCCAGCATGTCTCGCTGAGCGAGATCCTCCATCAACGCACTGAATCCACGATCAAGCTCTGGCAGTTTCTGATTTTGCAAAGTCGGGAAAATGTTTTGGTGGTTGTCCCATCCGCCAAGACTGACTTCCACAAAAGGCACACCCGATTCCACGAGACGTCGGGCCATTAAACAACCGCGACCAAAGTTCGTTCGTCCGTAACGCTCCTGAACCTCTGAGGATTCCTGCATGACTTTAAACGCAGACATTTGACTACTCGTCATCAGGCTGAGAGTTTTGCTTAGTACTTTTTCGTGCTCGGCAGCGGCGATACCACGATTGTCATTGATGAATCCCGACTCCATCATTTTCAAAGCCAACATGCGCTGATTCAGTCGATCAGGCTGGATCCCCATGTCGAGATTTCGGACTTGCCCGTTTGAATTAACAGAAAATGGTGCCCACGCCATTCCGAGAAAGCCCGGCCCCTCGCTGTTGCCACCCACAGAAACAAAGGGAGGAATTTCAAGGTCTTCTCGGGTGCGAGCCAGTTCATGCGCAATGACCGAACCGTAGCTTGGATGCTTCACATTTGGATTAGGCACGTAGCCGGTATGCATGTAGTAGCGACCGCGCATGTGATCGGCTTCGCGGGTACTCATCGATCGTACGATCGAAACTTTGTCCATGTTCTTCGCCATCATTGGCATGTGTTCGCAAATCTGAACATCGCCGTTGGTTGCGATTGGCTTGAATGGACCGCCGTTATTTGAGTTAGGTTTGAGGTCCCAAATATCCATCGTCGATGGACCACCGCCCATCCACAACAGGATTGCGGCTTTTTGATTTTTGACCAAAGTCGAAGCGTTCGCCTGCAGCGTGTTGCCAAGGGCCAAAGCCGTTCCCGCCATCGCAGACGCGCCGGCAAGGTGACGCATAAAATGTCGCCGGTTCATGCCGGTTGGTGTTTCAAAATTCATGGCGTGTCCTTTTGGTCGATCAAGAAACGTTTTGTTTTAATATTGTAGTCGGTTTGCAATATCGCGGCGCGAAAGATCAACTTTCTGTGCGGCGGCTTAATGATTAAAGATGAATTCGTTCGTGTTTAAGACAACCCACCAAACGTCTTTGAGGGCTTCTTTGGCATCGCCTCGGGCGGCAAGTATTTTCTTCGAAAGCTCTTTTTCTTTGCCATTTGGTTTTGGAGTCAGTCCAGCCATGAACAGTTCCTCAACGCACTTGTTGTAGTTCTTTCCTGAATTCGCGAGTCGATCAATCAAGCTGCCTTTTCGCGTGTCAGTCGCCTGCTTAATCATGTCACCATTGAACAGCATCAACACCTGCGGGATGGTTCCGTTAAAACTCGTTGATTCCTCGCCTTCGTCGGTTCCAAAAGCCTGATTGAACTGACCAAGCCACTGGTTCTTTTTTCGTTCCTGCTCTTCATAGCTGCCTTGCGATTCGTTGGCTCTCGTTGCAACCAAAAGCGATTCGTACAACTGCTCGGCTTCCATTTGGCGAAGGTAAAAATGCGTGAACTTTGGAGACTCGCCCAGCAATGGATCGTCTTTTTCATTGTTGCGAGTCCGCATACTCGAGAGTGAATAAGGCTTGCTCAAAACGATCCACGAAATCAACTGACGCAAATCGAAATCGGCACTTCGGAATTGTTGTGAGAGAAACTCTAGCAACTCAGGGTTACTAGGAATGTTGTGCGGGCCGAGATCATCAACAGGCGAAGTAAATCCATAGCCTAAGAAATGCCCCCACATCCGATTCACAATCGACTTCGTCATGAAAGGCGAATCAATCATCATTTTGGCAAGCTCTTCACGTCGATTGACCACGTTGACCAATCCGCTGGTTTCAATTTCTCGACCGTCAACAAAAACAGGATAGGCGACCTTGCTAAGTCCGTTTCTCTGCTCGTAAAAGATCTCACCCTTATTTTGGCTTTCACCAGCAAAGTCTTGATCGGCTAGCTGAGCGACTCCACCATCACGAGCGCGGGCTCCGCCCCGAAACGCACGGGCCTGACGAAAGAAGGCGTTCATCTCCCAATACTTCTGCTGCTTCCAATCGTTAAATGGATGGTTGTGGCATTGAGTGCATTGAACTTGAAGCCCAAGAAAGATCTTAGTCGTAGCGGCGGTGGCAAGTGATGCGTCTTCTTCGTTGACTTTATCAATCAGGAAGTTGGTCGCACCATTGAATTTCTCATCACCGGGTGTGGTTGAGCCAGTGGCGGTAACGAGCTCGTACACCATTTTGTCGTAGGGCTTTTCACGCGCGAAAGAATCACGAAGATACTTTTGCATTCCGCTGCGACTAATCATGGAACGGTTGTCGTTGCCACCCGTGCGTCCAATTAGCAAGTTCGTCCAAATCGTCGTCCAGTTTCGGGCAAACTCTTCGGTGTAGTTGTCATCGTAAAGAAGTTTCTCGACGAGCGCTTTTTTCTTGTCTGAGCCGCGACTCGCTAAAAACTCACGAGCTTCTTCTACGCTTGGAACTCGACCAACGATGTCGAGGTAGACTCGGCGACACCACTCGCCATCTGTTGCTTCCTTTGAAGGCTTGAATTCATAGTCGTCCCAAACTTGTTTGATGAGCTTGTCGATCTGGGGAACGACTTCGGCAGAGTGGGTGGCTGGCTGTTTTGAATTGACCGAAACGGGTGTTGTTTGAGCCAATCCAATCTGTGTAAAGGCAACACTGAACATGGCTACAACGCCACACAAGATTGATAAGCTGCACTTGCTTCGAGCCATCTCAAGTCCTTTGAAGGAATGAATCTCACGCTGTAGATTTGATTCGTCTAAGTCTCTATCTATTGTTACCGAAATTCTTTTCGATTTTTTGCTTTCGAGCCGTTTCTCAGCGATTCAGGGCCGATTTTAGGTGTTTCAAAAAAGCACAAATGTTCGATTTTGGTGTATTAAAATGAAACAGACCGATAAGATAGAATTTATCTTACCGGCCTGATTCGAATGAAAATTTAAGATTGCGGCCTGAACTGTCCACCGAAGTGAACAGCCCAGGCACTGCCTCGTCTCTATTCCGCCCATGACTGCTTTCACAGCCTTGGGCGAACCACTTCCGAAAGAAAGTAACGCAAACGCTATGCCAAAAACTTCTAACGCTTAACTAGCTCATCGCATATGAACGTTATCGTCGCCAACCAGAACACCAACTAATTCCAAGATAGCTGTGATCGTTTGTCCCAGTATTCTGCCGGGTTCTCAATAAGATCTTTCAACTCTGTTTCAATGCCTGACGGCAATTTGAGCTGACCGGCGGCTAGATTGGATTGAAGATGCTCGACGGTAGCGGCCCCGCTTAAAACGATTTTGCACCATGGCTGACTCATGGCGACTGCAATTGAAAGCGCGTCCACTGTTGTATCTAGATCTTTCGCGACCTGCTTGAGCCGTTCCATTGAGCCGGCAAAATTTGGATCGTTGTTACGTGAGGTAAGCCGTCCATTGGCAAGGGCTTCTTTGACGATTACCTGCATTCCTGTATCGGCTACTTTCACCAATGCCTCACCCGCAGATCGCTCAAGCAAGTTCCAAGTGACTTGAACCGAGTCAAAAAGCCTTACGCCATCGAAGTTAATTTTGGATGCTTTTTCAATCGTGGCTGATTGGTTGGGGCCGGAAACCGATAAGCCGATGCTCAGGCCAGCTTGCCGAAGCTGACAAAGTACTTCAATGACTTCCGTGTTTTCCAACACGCCACTCTCTAAAGTTGCCGAGTGGATTTGATAAAGCTGCAAATGCGAACCAAGCTGACTGAACGAAGCACCGTACTGATTTTTCAAGATCTTCAACTCGTGCCGCTTGACCTCGTGTTCAACGCCGTCTGGAGTTTCGACTTGCCAAGCCGCCGTGTAGGTGTAACCCCATTTCGATCCGACTCGAATTTCGTTCGGGGAAATTTTTCGATCTCGAATCCAGCTTCCCAAGAACTCTTCAGCGCGACCGTAGGAACGGGCTACATCAAAATAGCGGACTCCTGACTCCCAGGCGAAATCCAACACCTCGAATGCGCGGCGGCGCATTGCGCCAATCGTGTAATTCCCCTCAAGATCTTCGGCATGACCGAGATTGATGTAACCGGGGCGGCCAAGCGCGGCCATACCAAGTCCAATGTTTGCCATTTCAATTAATCCGACGATGTATGAAGCCAAAAATCAAGCACAAAATGAATGTCAAATAAAAAAGCCGAGCCTACTACAGGCTCGGCTTTTCACAAACTGTAAGTCGTTTGTTTAGCGGCAACGATTACGATTGCGAAGCTTGCTAAGGCATCCGCGTCGTTGTGGCTTGCAGCAAGTCTGCACTGGAGGCGGGCAAGCTGGTCGGCATGTTCGAACACGTGCTGGTCGGCAAGTGCGAACAGGTGGCGGGCAGCAAGTCCGAACCCTGCGAGGTGGACAAGCTGGTGCACATACCGGAGCCGGTGCACAAACTGGTGCTGGTGCAGCACAAACAGGCGCCGGAGCGTAGACTGGCGCAGGTGCAGCACAAACAGGTGCCGGAGCACATACGGGTGCAGGTGCACAGACAGGTGCTGGTGCACAGACTGGTGCTGGAGCACAAACAGGAGCCGGCGGTGGG
>CAYMFZ010000435.1:0-4106 GCA_964389585.1 uncultured Pirellulaceae bacterium
GCTACGGTCAATCAACACCGCTGATAATTGGTGACAGAATTCTGATCACGGCCATCGAAGGACCAGAAAAAGAATCCAATCTTGTCGTTTGCCTTAACCGTGAAAAAGGTGACGTGGTTTGGCAAACAAGTCAACCAAGCTCTCTTACTGGGCCTTCGAACTTCATGTATTCGCGTGCCGCACCAACTCCCGTGGCTGATGACGATCAAACGATTGCCTTTTTTGAATCTGGTGATTTGGTTGCTATCGGAATCAACGATGGAAAAAAGCGATGGGAGCGTGATTTAAAAGCTGAAATTGGCGAACTAAAGAGCCGTCATGGACTTGGCAGTTCCTTAGCTCAAACGGAAGATCTGTTTTTCATCAACCTTGAGCACGACGGTCCATCAGCGCTCATTGCCATCCAAAAATCGGATGGTGAAACTCGATGGAAAACCGAACGCCCTTCAGGCAGTTCGTGTAGTTCACCCGTCGTGATGCAACGTGGCGACCAGCATCAAGTCGTTGTAAGTTCGGCCGGAGAGGCAGTGGGCTACGATTCCGAAACCGGAAAAGAGATTTGGAAGGTCAGTGATTTGGTTGGCAACTCTGTGCCGTCTCCGCTGGTTGTTGGCAATCGAATCTTTCTCGGTGCAAGGAAATCCGAATTCGGGTCTGTGAACGCTGCGGCGAAAAGCAACCTTTGCCTTGAGTTTCACGAAGGCGAAGATTCACCGAAGATCGCTTGGCGAAGTAAACGCTGTATCGCCGACTATTGCAGTCCAGTTGTCTGCGGAGAGTTCCTCTATCTCATTAACGGCGACGGAATTCTTGGATGCCTAGACAAAAACACCGGTGACGAAAAATACCGACAACGACTTGGTTTTGAATGCTGGGCAACCCCCATCGCCCGCGGCAACCAATTGTTTGTGTTTGGTAAAAACGGCAAGTCGTCAGTCATTAAAGCTGGCGAAGAGTTCGAAAGAATAGGTGAGAACTACCTCTGGGATCCAGTCAACCCACCGCCTCCCGTTTCTTACGTGGAGTACTTTCCATCAAAAGGAGGACACGATTCGGGACATGGTCAGGCCGCCAAACATGGCGGGGATGGCGGCGGAAAAAAGCCAGGTGCTGCGATGCTTGCCGGAATGCTCAAAGCCGACAAGGATGGCGACGAAGCACTGACCGGAGACGAAATCCCAAAACGACTGGTCGCCGTGATGGATAACATCGACCTGAATAAAGACGGCGGCCTTGACAAAAGCGAGCTTGAAAAAATGGCCAAGAGTTTTGCTGCCAAACGAGCTGGCTCGAAGTCGTCTTCGAGGGATCCAATCGTGTACGGCGTTGCCGCAGATTCCCAGGGAATTCTCGTTCGAACCGGAACCCGTCTCTACGCAATCGGAGGCAACGGCCAATGAGTAGGTCCAAAGAAAATTCGCGACCCGACGATCCAACGAGACGACTTTTAGTCTTGGCATTCGTTGCCGTTATCTCCATTGGAGGATGCGGAAAGCCAACCGCCTACGTGGCAGCTCCAATTTCTCCTTCGGATGAGTTTTCAAATGGTGAAGGGCTTTGGCAACGCTCTGAAAACGCACCATCGAAAACTGATAATCAACAAATTGGAAAGTTCTTCCGGAAACGCCCCGAACTGGTCGGGAGCCCAGAATAGACAGGGCAACCTGAAAAGTACATCAGCCAGGATTCGAAATCGCTGGTGCGGTTTTACTGGTTTAGCGGAAACGAAGAAAACCCATCATGGAATGCGTTGGAAATCAAAGGGGCTCGCATTCGCGAACTTAGCGGCACCGGAGTCCCCGGTGCAGAAGAAAAAAAGTAACAAAGAAACCAACTCTTGGGATGAAACTATAGATATGAAGAATCGAAAACAATTTTCGAACCCTCGGACTCGACCGAGACGTTTAGCTGGTTGGCCGCACTTTTTTTGACTGGCAGTGCTCGTGGCTGGCTTTACCGGTTGCACTACTGAGCCTGCAACCACGAAGCACACTGACGTGTCGATGACAAAGACCGCAGGCAAAGCCAAGTCACCATCACCAAAATCCAATCGCATTCTGACCAGACTGTTTTGGCAAGATCGAAACAATGGATCCGTCTACGCAGGAGATCTGTCGCTTCAAGGAAACAGTTACTCCGTTTCAACATCAAAGGTCAAGAACTTTCCTGACGTAACACCTGATGAAAATGACCTAGTGCAAATGGAAGTCGTTAACGGTCGACTGATCGTCGGTGTCCGCGATCACGCGGATGGTAAAACCAAAAGCGGTTGGGTTGAAATCGACACGGGCGTTAAAGTGGACGACCATGGCGATCATTCTCACTGGGCTTATCACACCGACGCGACCGTCAGTTCGACAACCCTTGACGTTAACCAAGGCAATCCGGCCGCACGTATACCGATATGGAGACCACATCTATATCGCGAACGACAAGAACCATGGATTCACCCAAATTGAGCCATCAGGATCCACTAATTTTTCCGCTGCAAAATTCTTTAAAGGTGGCGGTGGACATATTACGCTGGCGGCAGTTGCCAGTCGAATCGCGTACAGCACTTGGATCGACCGATCGGGCGACAATTGCGGACGAGTCGACGTGGTCGACCTTCGAAGTCAATCATCGGAGCCTCGCTATTCGTTTAACCTTCCCGTTGGCGGAATCCACGGAGCGGGAGCGTGCGGCAATCGCGTTTTCTTCGCGCCGGCAAATGGTGTTTGCTGGGTCGATTGCGATTTTGATTTTGCCGAAACCAGTGACTCGGTTTCGATTAAGCACCTTTCGCTCGACGAAGATTCAAGTGGAACTGACTATCGTACGGGAGCATTTGAAACTTTCGAGGACCATATGCTTTGCATCGCCAAGAGCAAAGCCGGAACTCCAGCTTTGTGCGTCATCAACGGCACCGCGCCGACAGTTGCGCAACACCCTAGCAGTCCAGCCAACTTTCATTCTCTTAATCGCGGTCGCGATCCATCATCCGATCTGGACGATCATTTTTCATAATTTTGCAATATAAATCGAGCGCGCTTTACCGTAATTTTTTCAATGCTTAGCTCCTAAATTCTTTAAAACAAGGTTGCTGATCTATCTCGAATTCGAAAAGTGCACGTATCATCGTGAATCAGCAACGGAAAGCCGCTAAAACACCAGCGTTCATTCCTGCAATTAGAAATTCCATTTTGTAGGATTTGAGGTCTGAAGAAGTTTGCCCAATGATGGCTCATTGGCTGTTTGACCAAAGGCAAGTAGGTTGCTTGAGTTGAAAGCACGTTAAGTTAAAGCGATGACCCACGACTAACTTGTCGCGAATAGCAAAGATCGTCAGGCAGTTCACGCCTATAATAACCAACTCGTAAACGTCTACCCTTTGAAAACGTAACCACAATCTGCCTGTGAAATCTAACCTTCCTCATCCCAACATCCTTTTGGAAAGCGGTGCCGTCCTCGTCATGAACAAACCGGGTGGACTTCTCACTCAAGGTCCTCCAGGAATTGACAGCCTCGAACTTCGTACCAAACAATTCCTCAAAGTCCGCGACGAAAAACCCGGAAAGGTTTACCTTGGCGTTCCTCATCGGCTCGACCGCCCAGTTTCAGGCGTTATTGTCGTTGTCAAAAATGTACGCGCGGCTAAACGAATTTCAGAACAGTTTCGAGAGCGAACTGTAACGAAAAAGTACTGGGCAGTCATTCAATCATCAAAACAACAGCTTGAAACTTCGGGGTTATGGACCGACTCGATGCGTAAACTTCCCGACGAAGCGAAATCAGAGATCGTTTCCCCTGATCATCCTGACGCGAAAACCGCTTCACTCCGCTACAACGTGTTAGCCCGTCACGAAGCTCTAGCACTATTGGAAATCGAACTCGAAACGGGGCGTACACATCAAATTCGTTTGCAATGCGGATCGCGTGGACTTCCAATTGTGGGAGATGAACTTTATGGCTCAACTCAAGCCTTTGGACCAAACTCGGACGACCGACGTAAACGTTGGATTGCTCTTCATGCGCGCCAACTAGGTTTCACGCATCCAATCTCGAAAGAACCGGTAAACCAAATCGCACCTGTTCCAAATCATTGGAAAGCTTTCCAAGCATTTGAG
>CAYMFZ010000435.1:4116-5388 GCA_964389585.1 uncultured Pirellulaceae bacterium
CATTTGAGTCGATTCTTTTTGCCGATGGTTCAGAAAAATGAGTCGACGATTGCGAGTGCTCGCCCTTCAACCTTACTTTGGCGGCAGCCACAAACATTTTCACGAAAGCTGGGTCTCTCACAGCAGGCATGACTGGACTACGCTCTCTCTGCCTTCGCGACATTGGAAATGGAGAATGCGTCACGCAAGTATTTTCTTCAACGAGTCCATCCGTGAGAGGGTCATTGCTGGCGAATCATGGGATCTAATCTTTTGCACCGACATGCTCAATGTTGCCGAGTTCAAAGGGTTAATTGCTTCTAACGCGGCAACAGCCAACTCAGTTTCAAAAACTCCGATTGTGGTCTACTTTCACGAGAATCAGTTTGCGTACACGATCCGTCCCGGTCATCAGCCGGATCAACATTTCCCTTTCACCAACTTCATGTCAATTCTCGCTGCTGACGAAGCTTGGTTCAATTCGCAATTCAATTTTGACTCAATGCAAGAAGGACTTAAACGACACGCCGCTCGCTGGCCTGACTTCAAGCCGACTCACGCGATTGAGAGCCTTCCAACCAAAGTTAAAGTTCAACACTTAGGCATCGAACAACCACCAATCGACATTGAAGAATACGCGCGTCAACGTAGCGAGCGAAACTTGTCGAACCAGCCATTAAGAATTGTCTGGGCCGCGCGTTGGGAGCATGACAAAAATCCAGAAGACCTCCTCGAGGCCTTGAGAATTCTTAAAAATCAAGAAGTCCCATTCCAACTATCTGTTCTCGGTCAATCGTTTGCGAACTCTCCCTCAGCGTTCGAAGAAATTGGAAAAGCGTTTCAAGTTCCAATCCTTCGCTGGGGTTTTCAAGAGACGCGGCAACAATATTGGGAAGCACTTGCCGAATGCGATGTGTATGTTTCGACCGCAAACCATGAATTCTTCGGGCTTGCCGCAGCCGAAGCCATCGCGGCAGGTCTATATCCTTTGTTTCCGAATCGTCTGGCTTACCCCGAGCTAATCAAGGTCGCATTGAAACCGACTATAGTCGACGCGTCCATCAACCCAGCCGACCACGACAACGATACCGCTCGCGGTGCCGCCGTCACGCCAAGCCAATATTTATACGAAGGATCGGCAGCGAGTTTGGCATCAGCATTGCATGTACTTTCATCCAACCGCCCCACGGCCTCAACCTCTTTATCGACTCAACTTATGTCGCATTTAAATCTACCGCGAAGGTCAACCGAATTGGATGACGAACTTGTGCGAGTGACTGGGGACACTAAGAG
>CAYMFZ010000436.1:0-5373 GCA_964389585.1 uncultured Pirellulaceae bacterium
TCTAGAATGAGTCATTGGCTTTGAACAAACAAGCCATTCCACTTTCCAGTTTCTCGCTCAACAGGTTAAGTCAGGATGACGATTGTTGATCGCTATTTGTTTTTTCTGTTTCTCAAGACATTCTTGATATGTTTTCTGAGCTTCACTGGTCTGTTCATCGTGATTCATCTGTTTAGTAATCTCGATGAACTGGTTGCGATCGCGGAAAAAGACTCTTGGCCAAAGCTCTTTTATGAATTCTATTTGCCACGAGTTGCGCAGTTGTTTGATAAGACGGCGGGCATTTTGATTCTTGTTTCTGCAATCTTTTCAGTCAGCATGTTGCAGCGAAGCCGTGAGATGACGGCGATCGAAGCCAGCGGGATCACAAAAGCCAGAATCTTGCGGCCAATATTCGTGACCGCGATTTTGATTATTGGGCTAACTGTAGTGAATCGCGAGTTGTGGATTCCGCAAGTCGCCGATCGACTCGTGCGTGACCCGCAATCTTGGAACGACGATTCGCAGGTCGACTTGATGGTACAAGAAGATCTTGCTTCTGGAGTCGTGTTGCGAGGTGATCAACTGTTCATTGGCGAAGCCCGTGTTTCGGAGGCCGATGCTCAGTTACCACGAACACGGCAAGGACAAGTCGAGAGGATCAGTTCGAACTGGGCAATCGTTTCGTCTGCCAATGATCTGCATCCGGCTGGACTATGGTTCCATCAGGTCGAGTACCCGGTGTCGATTGAGCTGACGCCGTCGATCGTATCCGAGGACGGAGAAGTGCTACTATTCACGCCGCGCGACTACGACTGGCTTCCCGCTGGTCAGTGTTTTGTGGCTTGCGATTTCAATGTCGAAACGATGGCTTACGGAACGGCGCTTTCCGATTTTCAGACCACATCGCAGATGATGGCTGAGTTGCGAAAGCCAAAAAAGTGGTTTGGAAATCGACAACAAGTCAGCGTACATTCCCGCTTACTCCAACCGCTACTGGACTTAACATTGTTGATGTTGGGTTTGCCGATGATCATTGGTGGTGTCGAACGAAACATCTTCGTGTCAGCCGGGATTTGCTTTTGGATTGTCGGTGCGTTTCAGCTAACAACGATCGCGTGTCACGCACTCGGAACATCAAGCATCGTGCGGCCAGCTGCGATGGCGGCTTGGTTGCCACTGGCAATCTTTCTGCCCTTTGCCGTTGTCGCAATGCGCAAATTAAAAAGCTAACGGCCACGATTCATTGGCATTTTTAGGTTCGTAGTAACCCGATTTATCGGGTTGGCCGTGCGTGAACAACTCACGCCTCCAATGAGATACGTCGTGCGATAGAGATTGCAACAATAAGGGACATTACGCCGCTGAAGCGGCCTAAACCGCATAAATGCGATTACTACGAACGGCGCTGCCACAGCTTGAAAAGTAAAAACCGAGGGAATAGAAATTGGACTTTGACGAAATCTATAAGAAGGCCGCAATCGCACAAGAAAAAAGAGTCTTCGTGAAGGCGGCATTCCAATCGGTGCAGTACTCGTTGTCGACGATTGTGACCACGGAGTAATCAACAGCACTCCGTGCAGATGGAAAGCACGCATAAGTCATGAGCAAGTGGAAAAATTATCTGCTTGCATCTAAAACGCCTTTTTCAAATTCTTTCAAACTCGTCTTGATACACGTACGGTTGTACGTGTGAGTTTCTTGGCGTACGGTTGTACGTGAAGAGGTTGGCTTGTTTTGTCAATGATGAAGGAAAGCTCCTATGGTAGATCGCCCCGCGTTATCTAAAGGCGAGATGGAAGTCGCCCGAGCACTTTGGGAAGTCGGCCCCGCGACGGTCCGCGAAGTCTTTGATGCGCTTCCCAAAGATCGTTCGATCGAATTTTCGACGGTTCAGACGTATCTGCGCAGGTTGGAAGCCAAGGGCCACGCAAATTCGAAACTTGATGGACGCATTCGAATTTACTCAGCGCGAACCAAGCCAAGAACCGTGATTCGCGAAACCGTCAACGATCTGGTGCAGCGTTTATTCGCAGGTGAAACCATGCCGTTGGTTCGTCACTTAATTGAAGACCGGGGCATCGATTCGGCTGATATTGCCGAGCTGCGAAACTTGATTGATGAGTTGGAAAAAGGGGGCTCGAAATAATGGATCTGGAACTTTTTTCGATGCTCATTAGCCAAACTTGCCAAGTCACCTGTTTGGCCATCGTGGTTTGGGTACTGAATCGATTGCTCGCGAAAAATCGCCCTCACCTGGCGCATGCGATGTGGATGTTAGTGCTGCTGAAATGTTTGACGCCGCCAATTTGGAGCAGTCCAACGAGTCCGTTCTGCTGGATGAACAAATCAAACCAATCGAATCAGGTAGTAGCAAGTTTGTCAGATGAATCGGTAGCTCAAGCAGAGCGTTTGATAGCTAGGCCCGACATCATTGTCCACACATCTGCCGTGAGGCAATCTAGCGATTTTCAAGATCCATTCGAAAGTGAACGTCCAAGTCGATTGATGCTTGAAACAGATAAACGGTTGTTGGGTAAGCAGTATTTCTCTGATGGGCTTGCATTGAGCCATGGTGAATCTCGCAGTAGCGGTTGGCCGACGGTCTTAATTTGGGTTTGGTTAGTTGGGGCTTTCGTTGGATTGTTGGCTTGCTTAATCCGCTATGCCTGTTTCGTTGTTTGGCTTCGAAAAGCTCCAACGATAAATTGTCCCGCTGTCGATGCATCGTTGACCCAGTTGCTGCGCCAGTTGAGCGTCAAACGAAGTGTCCGTGTGAGTGTCTTGGACTGTCCAGTTGGACCGGCGATGATGGGTTTGTTTCGACCAACAATCTTATTGCCTAAGTCTGTGGCCCAAGGGAAGACTGCTCTTGAGCTCGAGCCCTTGTTGGCTCACGAGTTAATTCACTTGAGACGTGGTGATGTTTGGTGGGCACTGATTCAAACACTTGCGACCAACTTATTTTGGTTTCATCCACTTGTTTGGCTTGCCAACAAAATGGCAACACGCGAATCGGAACGTTGCTGCGATGAAGAAACGGTAATGAGTCTTGGTTGCGCTCCTGCGACTTACGCGCGGAAGCTTATTGAAGTGCTAGAACAAAAAGAAAATTTACGGGTCGCTCCGACGCTGCCAGGCGTCAGGCCCATCGATATTACCTCAGCTCGATTGGAGAGAGTGATGAAAATTGGACATGGAAGTCATCGTCGCACGCCGGCTTGGATTTGGTTGGTGTTGTTCGTTGGAGCAGTGATAGCTCTGCCAGGGGCAGCGATGATCGTTGCTCAGGAGGGAAAGGCAAGTGAAGTTGAATCCCCCCAGGCATCCGAAGTATCTGGGCGACCAGTTGTGAATATTGTCCCTGATTCACGAGGATTCGCCGACTCAATTCAATTGAAACCCATGCGTAGACATGGCGTAGTGTTTCCGAACGATGGGATCCATGAAGGTGCGAATCAAACTCAAAAACCACAGAAAACACCAATTCAAGCTGTTCCAGTTCCGGGGAAAGATCGAGTTTTTACCAATGCGGCCTACCAATATTTTCTCAAGACCTATGACGTTAAGGAGATTGTCTCAATCGTGCGGAAGGCAGAAAACTTGAAGATGTCGCCGGAGAAAAGGCTGATTCTTGAGTTGCCATGTCGCTATTCAATTGATGGAGCATCTTCAACATCGAGGGGGCAAAAAACTCAATTCGCGGTAGAGGAGCAATTGGTTTGCCTTGGTGGTGATTCGCCTACCATGAAAATCGTTGGCGACACGCTGTATGTCTACGACACGCAAGTCGTTCAAAACTCCGTTAGAAAAAAGATCGCGCAACTTCAGGTAGACGGATTCAGGCAAATTGTTGTCCAAACCCATTTCGTGGAAACGGAACGGGACGACCTGAAGAAGCTTGGCGTCGAATGGTCGATTGGTCATTCCGCAGTCGGAGAGCTCTCGAACCCTGAAAGCAATTTTACCAACCCTGAGAAAACGACTTACATTGATGCCAATCAAATTCCATCAACCTTTGGCGACCCGACAAGGACACGATCGAAAGTCAGAGCTGCTTCATTCGTTGAAAAAAGCTCACCCGTATTCTTCAGTCTGCTTGATGACAGTGAAGTGCAAGAGGTGGTCGATTTCGCAAAAGGAAGCGAATCCGCGAGAGTTCTGCAGGCTCCCACGGTGACCATGTTCAATGGCCAGACCGCGCAAGTTGTCGATGGCTTAGTGAGGCCATTTGTTACAGGCTTAAACAGGCTAAAAGACGCGGACGGAAAACTTACCGATTCTGCGCGTCCAGTCATTCGAATGGTTACTGACGGTACCAAAGTTAGTTTGCAAGCGAATGCCAAGGCAGACGATTCGGTTGACCTAAGTTGCCACGTCAATGTCTCCAAAGTAATCTCTGTCGACGAAGCTGAGGTTCCGATCAAGCTGGCAGAAGGGAAATGCAAGATTCAAATTCCTGAAGTGGCAACAAGCCAGATTCAATCGAACATGAATATTCCTGCGGGTAAGACTTTAGTGCTGGGAAGTTTTATTGAAGGAGAAAAAGGCGAAAAGCAGAACCTGCTTGTCATGCTGAAATGTCGAGCCGTCGTGCAAGTCTCGGAATTCCCAGGGCACTTGGACTCGCCCAATCGCATTTCTCAAGCCGATGCACAAAAGATTATCGGTCATGATGTGATGCCAACGATTAGTTTCATGAAGTCGAATGGTGAGTTTGAACTTGATCAAGCGTCCGTGATTGCAGCTCGCGAACACTACAACAACGAGATCAAGGAAATGACGCAGTCGTCTCCCAAAATTGAAGAGAGCGAATTGCCCGAGTCCTATTCGACTCCGGTTGAAAAGATTTATCTGACATCGGGCGAGAAGGCGGAGGGTGTCCAGGATCTCAAACCTCTAGTTGAAGCGTTCGCGAAATCTGAGATGAAGCTCGAAGTCACGGGTAATGTTCATTTCGAAGAGCGAAAAGATCGAATCGTTGTCTGGGGTAAAGAGTTGGTAATCGAAACGGAATCGACAATTGCCAATGGTGAACCAGAGTTTCGGGCTTCAGGAAATCGAGGAGAAATTCATGTGGCGCTGGATTCCGATGAAGAAATTTTCCTGTTGAAGTTTGAAGGTGATGTGAAGCTTCAAATGGATGAGCTTGTTATGTCGGCGGAGAAGATCAAGTATGGCGACGATGGGCGAGAGTTTGTGCTTGAACTTGAGGGCGATGCCAAGGCAAAATCTGATGTCATCGGTGATGCGTTTCGCGCCAGTGCGAAAAGTATCAAATTCGAAGTGGACGACAACGAGTTGTTGGTCCTCGAAGGAAATGCTCACTTAGTCTTTTCGGACAAAAAGAACACGCTTCATGCTGAGCGAATCGAATGGAATAGTAGTTCAGGC
>CAYMFZ010000437.1:0-3050 GCA_964389585.1 uncultured Pirellulaceae bacterium
GAATCCCACTACGATGATCGCACGATTTTAGGTTTTGAAATGTCCTCTAGTAATCACGTGAGATGAACAAGATTTGGAAACCAAAAAGAGATTGACCTGCTAGCCGACGGGGTAACAATGTGAACACGCAAAGCCGGAACTGGGAGTTTAGCGCCAAGAGCCCTGCTTCCACTCGGTGGTGACTATTGTTTGTCAATTTGTGAGTCTTGAGGTTTGTTCAAATGTTTGGTGCAATCGTTGGAGACGTGGCGGGATCGCACTACGAACACTTTCCAACCAAGTCACTTGACTTCGATTACTTTCGTGAACACACATGCGCTACTGACGATACGGTACTCACGGTTGCTGTTGCGGACTGGATCCTTAACGGTGGCGAACTTTACGAATACTTCCACAACTATGTTGCCCGATACCCCAAGGCTGGATACGGCGGCACGTTTATCAATTGGGCTCGATGCCGCGAAACACCGCCTTACGACAGTTGGGGCAATGGTTCTGCAATGCGTGTTTCGCCTGTGGCTTATGCTGTCGATTCACTGGAGGAGGTGCTGGAACTCGCTAAAGAGTCAGCGTCTGTTACACACAACCATCCAGACGGTATCGCGGGGGCTCAGGCAACCGCCGCTTCAGTTTTTCTTGCGAGAACTGGGAAATCTAAACCAGCGATTCGGGAATTCGTACAAAAACAATTCGACTACGATCTTTCAAGAAGTATCAAAGACATACGTCCAACATATTCATTCGACGTTTCATGCTCCGGTTCGGTACCTGAATCAATCATCGCTTTCTTGGAATCCGATTCGTTTGAATCCGCGATTCGTTTAGCCATTTCTCTCGGCGGCGACTCTGATACCATGGCATGCATTGCTGGCTCAATTGCCGAGCCATTTTATGGTGGTATTCCTGAAGACCTTCGCTGCAGAACAAGGACTTATCTTGATGAACGACTTCTATCGGTTGTAGATCAATTCAACGTGACATTCCCAACTCAACCGAATCCCGCCGAATAGCAAAACGCAAGCGCCGTCGGATTCGGGGACATTTGATGCGGACCATTATCGTGATGAAATTTCGGTATCGGATTTCTCTTGATTTACGCTGGTTGAGTTCACTTGTTGATGGCACTAAAAGCTGGACAATAAAGCAGCGCTAGTGCCACATGCTGCATCGCGGAATAGCTGATACTCGCGAAGCCGGACTTGTGCGTGTTTTTCGTTTGAGATTTATCGCTGCCGGCCCATTGATCATGTTCGCTATGTGCCTTCGACAGGAATCTCATGAACCTGAAACTGATAGCCTGGGCACCGGGAAAGCGATTTGACGCTGAGCGCAAGCTTTGTTCGGACGGTCGCGGTGGATGGGTTTTCTCGCAGGTCAACGTAGATCGCCACATCACTGAATACAAAGATTATTGGTTGATCTTCTACTTTGGTGTACTTGTCGAATCGGCGAATGAAAACGATTACGTTGAATCAACACATCTGACCGCAACGATGGACGGTCAAGAAATTGGCACTGACGAACTTGAATGGAAACGGCCCAACCCAATGTGGGGCTACGACAACGGAGACGCCATCTTTGAATTTTCGCAAGCGATAACGATGCAACCGACTAAAAATGGATTGATCACTTTTACCCTACGCGCAAAACTACACTCTCAACGTGATTGGATGCCGATTGAAGGGAACGGGTACTGTAGGATCAGACTCGTTGATGAGCAAACGAGCACAGACCGCTGGGTGAATTCCACTTCATTTTCTTTTCGCTCACTGTTCAGCAAACGTTTTTGGGGACCTTCAAATCGAAAACGAGGTTGAAAGAGAAACATGACATCATCGAAAGGCAACTAATCAGCATGAAGCTACCCAAACTTAATTTCGAATTGATCGGACCGATCGAGAGCCACGCAAAAGCGGTTGAAAAAGCCGAGGCGAAGAGTATCAAGAAGCAGGTTTTCCAGAAGACCGTGGAGAAATTTGGATGTCCGACTCAAAGTCAGTTATCAGAAACGCCCGAACTCGATTGGACAGGTGCTCATTCCAATCGAACTTTACAACTTGATCGAAAAACACCCGAATCAAAAGCCTGCGATTGCTCTCTTGCTTAAAACTGTTCAAAAAGGATTGTTAAAGAGTTTAGGTGACGGAAACGTCTATTTAGTCACCTGTAGCGATGGACTGGCAATCGACTTGGACAAAATCAAGAAGGGGGTGAAGAAAAAGAAAAAGTCGGTAAAAAAGAAACCTGCCCGAAAAAAGAAAACCAAGTCGAAACCGACGGAGATCCCGTCCGACAGATATCTAAAGAGAGTTATTGACCCAAAATTAGGTAACTTTAAATATCGAGAAGACTTCTATGACTACACTTGCGAATCGGTTGAATGGTGTGATCAAAAAATTCGATTCGTTCTATCGGTAGAGGAGCCGGAAGAAACGAAACAACGTTTTGAGGAGGCTAGAAAAATTTGGAAAGCTCAAAAACGCTGGCAGAAAAATTGCCTTGACTACGCAGCGAAAGAAATGTTGGTGTTGGCGAATGAATGGCTAGTGGCACAAAAACAAAAAGCGATTAGTGCTGCGACTCTAAAGAAACGAATTCGTTTAACGTCGATAGAGTTCTTTGAAGACGGTGACATCTCTTTTTGGTACGACACCGATGAAATTTTTTACGAAAAAGGAATCTGCGTCGCAGCAAACGTATCCGGAGAATTATTCGAAGCAACCAACGACTGATTTTGAAGCTTTAACATTTAGAATTTGCTGACCATCAATGCGCCAAAGAGCAACTACCAACTGCATTCGCTTCCAAGTGATTAAAACGATCGTTCGGTCTCGACGAGCTCGAAAATCAAGTGTGAATGTCGACTTGAACTTATGCTCTTTCCTTCCGTCACTGGACTAAGCCAATGATTCGCACATGCTTTTAGCAAGAATTTCCATCAATTCAGGTTCCTCTTCAGCGTTTTCACAAACAGAGTTTGGGTCTACGGGAAGTTTTGATCTTTTGGTCAGCAGGTCGTGAACCTTCAATTCCCTCTGGGTAAGCTTTTT
>CAYMFZ010000437.1:3060-5356 GCA_964389585.1 uncultured Pirellulaceae bacterium
GAAACGAGAATTTGTGTTGAGAAGGAACAAATGGCCCTTCATCAAATTACGCAATTGCCAAGAGGAATTCATAAAACGAACGGCTGTGAACTCGTGATCGGTAGTCGCCGTCATGCATAAACTGAACCATCGTTCCGGCCAACCCAGGCTCGAGCAGCATACAAATAGGATCGGACCCTTCTCTTAGCCCTCCGAATAGCGGAAGCACAGGCATCGAAGTTTGGAGCATATTGATTTCAGGAGCGATCTCAAGTGCTTCGTCCAAACTAAAAATGAAACATTCGAGCTCTTCAATTTCACCACCGTCAGTAATCGAATAAAATGCGGCAACGTCAGGTGGGACTACTCCACCAAGTTGAGACAACTTTTTCGTTAGCTCCCTCTTTCCATATGGATCATAGGTTTGAAGCCATAAATCAGGCATGACTGCAGAGATCTTCGCAACCCAAGCTGGATCAATCTTGATTCTGTCTTTGTTGGTACTCATAGCGTCTCGAGAATTCTGTCGAACAACACGGTTTTCCAATCAGCCGCCAGGACAACAAAGCATCGAACGTGGATTCGTTTAACGCTTGAACTTAAAAAGCTCCGCCAGTTGGTGTTCGCCGATTATATCCGCTACGATTCTGACTGCGAGCAGTAACTGCGCGGGTACGTTCTCGTTGTCGTATTCCTAAACCAACTCGAAAAACTGAGCCAATGTCAACTCGAACTTATGCGCTTTCTATCAAGACGCTTGATCCGATCCGTGACGCCATCGCTTCCAACGACCAAGCGGCTTTCGAGGCCGTTACTGCCGAGTATGAATCTGACGACGAAGACCGACGATCGTATGCCAAAAGCATGATTCTCATCCCAACTCCACCCAAAAAAGAATCTGGTTGTTAGAACTACGTCGTCCAACCGCTTGCCAAATACCTTGGTCTCCAGCCTGAGTATCTTTCAATCGACGACTGGAAACATACCGCTGCGTGGGGCGACTACATTTCTGCGTGTAAATCTCATATTCCGACTGAGGCGATTACGTTACTTGAATTCATCAAATCAGGGCGACCGTTTCGGGGCAGTGAAATAGAACATGACGGATGCCTTTTCGGTTGGCTTTCGAATTCTGAAAGCAAAACTCTGTTGGAAGCATTGCGTGATCTTGATGCCGAAGCGTTTGGCGCACTCGATGAGCTCCATGAAGAGTTGGTTGAGTCTTTAACAACCGTTATCGCCAACGACTCTGAACTATTTATTGGCGCAAGCTAACAAAGAGCTTAAAACTTGATTCTGATAGAAGATTCTCAACGTTTATTTGTTTGCAATAGTCGCTTGTCCACTCGCCAAAAAGTTCATGGTTAAAAAAGAACCTTTTCTGATAAAGCATCAAAAGCCGACAAGAGAGCAGGCTTTCAAGACGGCTGTGGCTGCCATCGCAATCTGCATCCTGGTCAGTCCGTTACTTTTTCTGACCTTCAGGTACGACGCTTACTTCGTGGGTTGGTTCTTTTGCTTGCTGCTATTCATTGCGTTCGAAGGTCTGCTGTTGCAAGTTTGTGTGAAAAACTTTCTCGCCCGAGACCAATTCCGATGCACTTTGACTTCTGATCAAATCATTTGCCACTGTCCGCTCAAGAGTGAAGGTGACTCGTTCAAGCTAGGAATTTTTGAAGTCAATTGTATCGAGGAGAAGTACGACTCCGATGCCGGGAGTAGGTACTACCTTGTCGACTCAAAAGGCAACCGGTTTTGGTTGACTCATGGCTACGACAACCCTGTCCTGCGAATTCTCGATCGCCTGAAGATTCTAAATCCAAAAATTGAAACTAAAGTCGTTCATTGAAAGAATGTAAATGAACTGGCTTTCATGCTTGGCAGGGCTAATCACCGCGGTGGCGGCCATTGTCCATGGATTTATCGGCACAAAGGAATTCACTCAATTCAAACCAACGGATGGAAATGCTTCTGCTCGGCAGTCGTGGACTCAATCATTAGCCGGATGGCACTGGGTGTCTTGCGACTTAGTTTTTGCAACAGTTGGTTTCATTGTTATAGGCTGTACCGACTGGATAGATAACGAATCTCAACTGTTGCGAATTGCAGCACTCTATTTCATGGGCACCGGTTTTGGTTGGTTGATGACGGTGGCTGCGGTTGGAAAACCTGTTAAGAATCGTTTCGTGGTGTTGGGGCAGTGGCTAATCTGTTGGACTGTTGCTGTTGTCACTTGGTTTGCTTCCTCAAGCAGTTAGAACACGGTTTGTGAATCCACCAGTTTCGATCGACGAGTTCGACGAAGATAGAGTGAATC
>CAYMFZ010000438.1:0-5352 GCA_964389585.1 uncultured Pirellulaceae bacterium
CACCTGCCACGTTCGTTGGCCCGGTCTCCGAACGAGGGCAATGGGCTAAAGTCCAATTTGCTCCAACGGGCAAGAAGTTCTTTGTCAGTAATTCAAATCAAATTTATTCCTTTGATGCCGAAACAGGGGATCGCCTCGATCTTTTATTTGAAGAACGAAGTCGACAACCAGTTGAACGTGGCAAGCAATCCCTGTTGCCTTTAGCATTCAGTATTAATCCCAGTGGAGCAGGTTTTGCCCATCTTACTGGATCGAATTCTGGAGAAGACCAAGTCCGATTGGTTAATTTTACAACTGGGGAATCGTCAACAATCGAGAACACAAGCGTTTCTCAAAATCGTGTAAACGAATTATGTTACGGGCCAGATGGAAATGTTCTCGCGGCGGTAAGTGATAATTCCATCCGACTTTGGAATTTGGACGGACAAGACTACTTTGATTTCATTGGCCATCGAAGTCAGATTAATTCAATTTGCTTTCACCCTATCGGACACCGTTTAGTTTCTGGCGATGACTCCGGAGTCATCAAAGTCTGGGACACTATTTCCGGAAGATCGCGACTATCGTTTTATGGAGATCAATCCGAGATTCAAAGCCTATGTGTTGATGATTCGGGGAAAAAGATTGCCACCTACGGAAGCGAATTGAGAATTTGGGACCTTGAACAATTTCAATTTGCCAGTGTCCCCAATACCGAGGACTTGCTGACAGGTTTTGCCAATTCGATAGTTGAGAACTCGCTGTTCTCAGTTCAGGACAATGAAATAGTTGAATTCGATTTAAAGTCAGGTGAAAAGCTTGGCACCCCGATCAAAAATATTCCCAATGACTCCTTGGTTGCATTCGGAAATGATGATTCACTTGTGGTCGTGTTTGAAGAATTGGAGTGCAACCCAGCCAAACTCTTTGATCTTAAAAGTGGAAAGTTGATAGCCGAACTTACGAGCCCCAAGAATCCAACATTTGATGATGGCGTAATCGAAAATATTGAATTTGTACCATCGGCAAACAGATTCGTGACTTCAGAAGTCGGTTCGTTGGGAGAGAAACGTGTTCGGATTTGGAATATCGATGGATCTTTTGACAGTCAGATTGAAAGCATTGCTCCGTCGGATTTTGTTGTTTTGCGTGATGGGAGTCTACTTTCGATAAATGAATTTAAGGACAGTGAAAACGAGATTTTGAGCGTCGATTTGGAGCGTTCTAAATATCGAAAGCTTGATCCGAAGGCAACTAGCTACTTAACGGATGAATTGATCTGTGGAATTGCTACGAACATAGACAGCAGTCGAGTTGCTTTGGGGTTGTATGATCGAATCGTAATTTTGAGTTCAGCGACCGGCGAAGAAATTACGTCTCTTGATGTCGATTCGATGCCAACAGCATTGGCATGGAATACTAGACTCAACTACATCGTTGCATCATTCAATGATGGTTCGATTAAGTTTTGGAATACGGGCACGCAGGATTCAAAGAGTGATTCCCAATTTGGAGCCGGCGATTTGAGTGCATATCACAAAATCAAGGCCGCTTCCCAGCTATTCAAGCATGCCGATTTAGCGGACAAGGCCGAGAAGAACAGTCGCAGCGAGCAAGAGCAAAGTGTGCATTTGTATGCCGCGCTTTTTCATCGTGCTTGCGTGATGCTTGATGATCCTGAGCAAGCGCTTGCATGGGACCTGCTGCATGATGCGCATCAACGTTGGATTCATGATGGAGACAGGGCTTCAATTGTTTTGCCATCGTTTGTTGATTTGATGTTGTCCACTCCTCGCGGGGAGAAAATGCCAAATGCTGGTAACTCATTGTCTTTGGTTGGCTACCAAGATGTCGTCAACAACAGGGATTTCCGAACCAGCAATGTTCGGCCTTTGTTTGACCAATCAATCTTGAAGCTTTCGTCCGATCAAAGTTGGGCAACGTCAATCACATTGGCTTTCCTTCAGTATCGATTAAAAGAATATCTCCAAGCGATTGATACATTGTCGAAAGTCGATTTGACGGAGAATGAACTGCGACATCCCATCCATCATGGGCTTTTGTCAGTGTGCTACGAAAAGATTGGTGATAACGATTCGTCTATTGAGCACAGACAAAAAATGAAACATCTAATGAAGTCCTGGGAAACTGACCCCGAAACTTTCGTTAGTAAACAGTCCTTGTCTGAAAATGAAGAGCAACTCTCAGAGGCAAGAATAGTATGGGACCTTGAGCAGTCGCAACGATTCTATGCCGAAATCGAAGGGCAAGAGCTTAGCGAGCACGACCAACGTCTACTCTCTAAACAGAGTCGAGGACTCGGACTGCCCAGAACGGATTGGCCAGTGCGATCTCGACGAAGCAGCTATTCTGGCGGATTCGGTTTAGGATTTGGTTCTCAAGCACCTGAAATGGGTGGAGGTGTTTTCTAGCAGCTGACCGATTGATAACAGACTGTCAAACTGACTCGTCTATTTCCAATTCTGGTTTGTAATTGGATTTCTTTTTGAGTCTTTCAATTTCGGATCGAAGATGATCAATCTCTTGTTGGCGTTCTTCAATCTGAGAATAGAGATTGTCAACACGTTGATTGGGATCACGTCGAAGAAGCATGTCAATCACGTCCAATGCCACCACGGCTCGCCACGAACGGAGAGCAAGGCCACGCATGCGGTAGATTTTTGCAGTTCGAGAGAGTTGCTTGAGTTTTAGAAGTTTACCAAGTCTCGCCGCACCCATGAACATTCCCAAAGGCAAGAGTACAACCAGCAAGTCGATCCAGTTTTGCTTGCAGTAGCGAACTTTTCTTTCAACAACAGAAACCATGACAACGAATTCGAATACGAACGCCATCCAAATAAATGCGCCACAAGAATTGATAAAAAATTTCAGGCTCGTGTTTTCATCAATCTTTTCGGCGTAGAAAAATTCGGCGCCAACGACTGGAAGAACCAGAAGGGCGATGACGATCATTGGGCCGCTGAACACCCTGGCTAGGTACTTCTCAAGGCGAGATGTTCGTTTTCGCCAACCCAAACCGGGAATCCAAGAGCGATCACCCTCGTCATGGTCCCGTGGACACAAGCGTGCAATCGGCATGAGCAGATAGCCGATATGTTGTCGCATGTTTTTTCCGCCACATCGCCAATGAGCAACCGTTTCAGCGACAAAAAACAGATAGAGGAATCCCATGCCCGCCAGAATCTTAAGCGCAATCGGGCTCAAGAGATCGCCATCAGTCAGATGCAAAAGTGCACCAGCGCATAGCAAAAACAAGAATGTCACGATAAACATCGGGACCGCAAGCTGGCGGTCTAGCGGAGTACACTCTTCCGAGTGCCGATCAGTTGAACTTTCCATTAAGAGTCAATTCGTGGCGCAAATTGGAATATTGGAAGGAATAGGACACAATTAAAAACCTTGCTTAATCTTAGCCTAACAGTCTCCCCTAAATCTATCGCGATTACCTTGAGCAGACGGCCGTCGACTCCCGTTCAATGATTTCGACAGGAAGTGTCTTCAAGTCGAACGGCTGTTTACTAAGCATGTTCAACATGGCTTTTCCTACCATGACTCCCATTTCGAAAGCCGGTTGCCGGACGCTTGTTAGCGGGGGCGTCATGAAGGCAGATTCTGGCTGATCGTCGAGACCAATAATTGAAACATCTTTCGGAACCTCAATCCCACGGCGGTATAAAGCGAGTCGCGCACCAAAAGCAGACATGTCATTCGATGCAAAGATCGCCGTGAACTCTTTGCCAGTTTCCAGCCAATGTTCCACGGCTGCGAGTCCCGACGGAGCGTCAAAATTGCCGGGGTAGACCAAGCTTGGGTCAAACTGAATTCCTTTTTCTTCCAAAGCGGACTTGTAACCGTCTATCCTTCGAATCGCATCTTGATGTTGGTCGAGTCCCGCAATGTGAGCGATTCGAGTGTGACCAAGATCTAACAAGAAATTGGTTGCCTTAAATCCAGCGTCAAAGTTGTCGATAAAGGTGCATTGGGAACTAAGCGAAGGAATGTCACGCCCTGCAAAAAGCATTGGCTTGCGTTTGTTGAATTCCAATAAGTGCTCAACTTCAAGGTTGCCGCCAGTTACAATCAAACCGTCAACTTGGCGACGCAACAGTGTTTGAATACCGTCTAGTTCGAATTTCTTGTCCCAGCGTCCATCAACCAAGATTGGCGAATACTTCGATTCAGCGAGCGCTTCAAGAATGCCTTGTGCAATCAAGTCGTAAAACGGACTTCCGATTTGCTGCGTTTGCAATCCAATTGTCATTGACGCACCGCTGGCCAATCCACTAGCGAGCGAATTTGGTTCGAAATTCAATTCGGAGATCGCGTCGAGGACGGCTTTGCGTTTTTCTTCATTAACGGGAGTCGTGTTGTTCAAGACTCGCGACACCGTACTCTTAGAAACGTTCGCGTGATCCGCGATGTCTTGGATGGTTAGTTTCTTGGATTCCATCGGCATGAATATCCGTAGTTTGCCTTGAGCCAGTAATGCTTGTTCGTCGATCTCACGCTATAATTTGGACGATCCCCTGAGAATTGTCCGGCAACCAAAGATTTGTCGTCATTGTTTCACGAAACGCGAGCAAAACTAAGACCCTTGGACGGAATTTTCAGTCACTTTTTTCCTCCGCAAGGCAATTTTTTTCGCCCATTGGCTGGTCAGAATTGATAACCGATGACATCTAAAGTTAAGAGCTCTTTGTTGAATACACCATCTATCGCAGGTAAGTCAAAGCAGGTTTCCGGTTCATACTGCTCGATCAAAGGTAAGCCCTTTTATCGCATTGATAATTGCCAACAAATGCCCGAGTTCTTTGTTTCAGTCGTTAGCGCTTTTGATCATTGGATGTTTGTCACTTGTCGCGGCGCGATTTCCACGGGAAGAAAGAATTCGCGTTCGAGCCTTTTTCCGTACTACAGTGCAGACAAGATCATGGATTGTGCGGATACGATCGGTCCAACAACCATCATGCGTATCAAGCCTGTGGAATCGGAATTAACATCGACTCCCACAGAGTGGATTCCATTTTCTCGAAATCCAAACCTGCAACAAGATACAAGCCAAGTCTTTTACAAAAGCGTTTTGGGTGATGAGGTTTTGTTTGAGGAAACCAATCATTCGTTAGGAGTCTGCTTCCGGTACGGCTGGAAGTTTAGTGAAGAGTTCGGATTCGTGCGTGAGTGTTTTTTGCAGAATGAGTCAGATAAAGCTCTTGAAGTAGAGCTGTTAGATGGCTTGGAAAACATATTGCCTTCGTCGATGGATCCCTCGATTCAACTGCGATTTAGCAATTTGGGTGACGCATATAAAAAGAATGAACTGCTTGAGGAATCCAAGATTGGAGTCTTTTACCT
>CAYMFZ010000439.1:0-5342 GCA_964389585.1 uncultured Pirellulaceae bacterium
GAATACGACTCATCGACAAAGTCTCCGGAAGCGTAGTTGGAACTGGTTGAATTGAATTTGCAACAGCCGTCGAAGCGACTGCTGAATTTGAAGCACACGAATCGGGCTGAACCGTTTCGCTCGAATTTTCATTGGGTTTAGCCTGGCTCGAAACATTGGATGAACCGGGCTCGACAAAGTATTTCTTGCGCTGAAAAGCGTACGTAGGCAGCGTGACGAACTGACCAGTTTTGAGCTGACCATTGCCGCCCAATCGTCGCCAATTAATTTCCGCGCCGGCCAACCAAAGTTGCCCAACGGCGGTCATCATGCTCCACCATTCGGCGTTATCATCCGCGTTGTCTTTCAACGTCGGCAAAGCGATTTGACTCTTCGGATCTTCCGCGTGTTGTTTCGCCAATGTTGCCAAAGTCCGGCGAGGGCCAAGCTCGATCAAAATCCGAGTTGGGTCTTCGCTCCACATCTCTGTGACCGAGTCTGAGAATCGAACCGGCTTTCGCAAATGATCCGCCCAGTAGTTGGGATCCGTCGCCTGCTCATCGGTCATCCATTTTCCGGTCACGGTCGAGAGAATTGGAATGGTTGGAGGTGAAAGCTTGAACTGGCCAACGAACTGAGAAAATGGCTCGACAATCTCATTCATCATCGGCGAATGGAAAGCGTGCGAAGTGTGCAAGTGTCGGCAAACGACGTCGCGTGCCTCAAGCTTCTTCTGCAACTCAGCAACTTGATCATCTGGTCCCGCGACAACACAAAGACTTGGTCCGTTGTAGGATCCAATCGCCATGTCACCCCATAGCATCGGTTCGACTTCGGCGCCAGGCAAGCGAACACTCATCATGCTTCCGCCGGGTAAAGCTTGCATCGCCCTACCCCGCTCCGCGATCATCTTCAGCCCATCGGCCAATTCAAAAACGCCCGCAGTACATGCGGCAGCGAATTCGCCAATCGAGTGGCCCATCAAAGCCGTTGGTTCAATCCCCCAAGATCGCCAGACTTGCGCGAGTGAATAACCCAGAGCAAACAAAGCAGGTTGCGTGAATTGGGTGTTCTTAAGAATCTCTTTGGCAGCCTCTTCGTCACCAGCAGGTGGAAAAAGAACGGCTCGCAAATCACGCCCAAGTAGTGGCGCCAAAATCTCAGCACAGGTATCCAAGTTCTCTCGAAAAACCGTCGAGTGCTCATACAGGTTTTGCCCCATCCGAACATATTGGGAGCCTTGACCTGGAAACATGAAGACGACATCACGTTTCGTGGCCGAAGATTTTCGCTTCATAAATCGAGGCGCTTTTTTCGACGTCAGCGTCTCCGCAGCATCGGCAATCGAATTGGAAACAATGACACTTCGGTAAGTGAACTCATCGCGGCCATTTTGCAGCGAATGCGCAACCGCAGCCAAATCAGTAGAACCTGAATTAACTGAACCGCACCCATTCGCTAAAAACTCAGCAAGTCGATTCACATTGGCACAAAGTGCATCTTCCGTTTTGCCAGAAACGGGAATGATCTGCACCGGAATTCCCGGCTCACAATTCCGCATTCCGCATTCCGCATTCCGCATTGGCTCCGGTGCTTCTTCAAGCAGAATATGCGCATTCGTTCCGCCCACGCCAAACGAACTAACGCCGGCTCGTCGCGGATTCTCATCGCGCGGCCACGGTTTCAGTGAGTCGCAAACGTAAAACGGGCTATTGGCGAAATCAATTTGGGGATTTGGCTTTTTGAAATGCAACGTGCCGGGAATCTGTTCGTGATGCAACGCCAAAGCCGTCTTGATCAAGCCCGCCACGCCGGCAGCCGCAACGGTGTGTCCGATGTTGCCTTTGACACTTCCGATCGCGCAGAATTGCTTCGCGTCCGTGTGGGCTTCGAAGACTTTTTGAAGCGCTGTGACTTCGATTGGATCACCAATGGGCGTCGCCGTTCCATGGGCTTCGATGTAGCCGACTGAGTCAGCCGTAATTCCACCCGACGCGTGGGCCATCGCGATGGTGTTGGCTTGGCCTTGAATGCTCGGGGCGCTGAAGCTGGCTTTTTCACCGCCATCGTTGTTGATGCCAAAACCTTTTACGACCGCGTAAATTCGATCGCCATTGGCTTGGGCATCTGATAATCGCTTGACGACCACAACTCCAGCGCCGTCGCTGAACAACGTGCCACCGGCATCGGCATCAAACGGTCGGCAATGCCCATCGGGCGTGAAGATGCTGCCCGTCTGGTGCAAGTGGCCTTGGTTTTGCGGAAACGTGACTGACGAGCCGCCGGCAAGAGCAACGTCGCAGTGTCCCATGGCGAGACTCTTGCAGGCTTCGATCAGTGCCACCAACGAAGTTGAACAAGCTGTGTTCACGTTGATCGCGGGACCGGTCAAATTCAAAGCGTGTGCGACGCGGGTCGCGATGTAGTCTTTTTCGTTGTAGACGCCGGCTTGGAATTCGCCTGTTTGGCGAACCAAATCAGGGTTCGTCAGGATGTTCTTGATGAAGTAACTAGTCGAATAGGTACCCGCCCAAATTCCGATCGTCTCATCAGACTTGTTCGGTATCACGCCCGCATCTTCCAGCGCCGTCCAAGCCAACTCCAGGAAGATTCGTTGCTGAGGGTCGGTCAACTCCGCGTTGCGTGGCGGTGTTTTGAAAAACCGAGCATCAAAATGATCCGCGTCGTCGATGATTCCCCGAGCTGGCACATAATTCGGATCACTTGTATCGCGCGGATCTAAAGTTGAGTCCAGCTCTTCTGGAGTGAAGAACTTAATCGACTCGCGGCCTTCAACGAGGTTATCCCAAAACTGTTCGAGATCTCGTGCGCCCGGCATGCGTGCAGCCATGCCGACAATTGCATACTCGTTCGAATGATTGTGGATCGAGTTTTGATTGGCTGATTGATTCGAGGATTGGAGCTTTTCATTCAAGGCTTCGTTCTTCGCGGCCAAGCCAAGAAAAGAATCAATCGTTGGGTTGTCGAAAAACTCGGCGCTAGAGACGGCAATTTGCAGCTCTGATTTGGCAAGCGCAACGACTTTGACAGCTCGAATGGAGTTGCCGCCCAACTCGAAAAAGTTGTCTTTGACGCCGACAGAATCCAGTTGAAGAACTTCCGACCAGATCGCCGCCAGTGCTTTTTCAGATTCAGATTTTGGTGTCACAAACTCGGTTGCGATGTCAGGACGCTTGGTAGACGGTGGCGGAAACGATTTGCGGTCAAGCTTCCCACTCGGCGTGTAAGGGAATTCTTCAACGACCACGATTAAGTTCGGAACCATATAGTCCGGAAGCGATTTCGAAATACTCTCTCGAATCTTCGCGATGTTTGGTTGAGTTTCGTTGTCTGCCAGTAGATAGCCAACCAATCGAACGTCGCCGGGCCGGTCTTCACGTAAGACGGTTGCGGCTGCGCGAACGTTTGGCTGCATCGCCATCGCAGCGTCGATCTCACCAAGTTCAATTCGGTGACCATTGAATTTGATTTGGTTGTCGATCCGCCCCATGTGGTCGATCTGACCATCGGCTGTGATTTGAGCGAGGTCGCCCGTTCGATAGACTTTCTCGCCATTGAACTCAACGAACTTCTCCGCGTTCAAGTCATCACGCTTGAGATAGCCGAACGTCATTCCATCACCAGCGATCAACATTTCGCCTGGCGTTTCTGGAGGACAAAGTTGGTTGTTTTCGTCAACGATATAGATCTGTGTGTTCGCGACGGGCAGTCCAATCAGAATCCGGCCTTCATCACTGGTGACTCTTGTTCCAGAAGAGTAAACCGTCGTTTCCGTTGGTCCGTAAAGATTCCAAACTTCGCCGCAGCGATCAAGCATCGGTTGAATCAGATCGCGAGGAAGCGGTTCACCTGCGGTGATGAACTTCATATTGGGGCGTCCGACGAAGTCACCAGCAAGAATCATCCGCCACATCGCCGGAGTCGCTTGCATGAACGTCACGTCGTACTTTTCGATCGCCGCGACAAGTGCATTCGTATCTTTAGCAACGGCTCTTGAAACAACGGCGACCGATCCGCCTGTTACCAACGGCAAGAACATTTCGGCGACGCTGATATCGAACGAAAGTGTTGTCGTCGCGAGAATTCGATCTTTGGCTGTAAAGCCCGGCCAGTTAATCATGCTCCACAACATGTTGACGGCCGCGCTGTGGGGAACGAGAACGCCTTTGGGTTTGCCCGTTGAACCTGAGGTGTAAATGACGTAAGCCACGTCGGATTTCGGATCCGTTTCAACGCTTGGCGAATGTGAACCGAGCGCGGCGACGTCTTTCCAATCGCGATCAACGATGGTCGTTGGCGTCTTGAACTGTTTGGTGAGTGGCAACTGATTTTTGTGCGCGACGACGTGTTTGACTTCTGAATTTTCGACCATGTAAGTCAGTCGATCGACGGGGTAATCAGGATCAAGCGGCACGTAGCCGGCGCCTGACTTCATGATCCCCAGCAACAACGCCGGCATGTCGACGTCGCGATCGCAACATAGACCGACGAGATCACCCCGCCCAATGCCTAACGAAATCAGATAGTTGGCGAGTTCGTTGCTTTTCGTTTCGAGCTGCGCATAAGTTTGAATTTCGTTTCCACCGAGTACCGCAATCGAGTCAGGCGTACTCTGACACTGCTGCGCAATGACTTCATGCAACGAATCGTTTGGGTAGTCGTTGTGTGTGTCGTTTAGTTTTCGATAAATTTCTGAGTTCATTTTCGATTCATCCGATCATCGGATTTCATCCATGTCGCTGTAAAAACGTGGTTGTCAATCACGGTAAAAAACACATCGAGCGATTCGGGAGCGAGCCCAAAATTCGGATTCTTCTCTAAAGTTCGAATCGTGAGACGGCCGGGCTGACAAGCTTCCACGGCGGCGTGTTCGAATCCGAAGAACTCGTTGTTCTGTGGGTACCAGCATTTGTAAAATGCTTCTTTTGCTGAAAAGACAGTTGTGAATGCGGTCTTCACGTCGATTCCGAGTGCGCTCACGACCGACCACTCGTCCAACGTTGCAACTTCCTGTTGAAGTTGCTGAACCGTTTTTCCATCGACAATTATTTCCGTGTCGATTCCAACGGAACGTGTCGAATCGGTTTGAGCGACGGCGGCCCAAATCCACTGGTCGCTGTGTGAGATTGAGCCAACAAACCCTGCTGGCCAGATCGGCGAGCGATCGGTGGCAACCTCTACCTTGTTTGATTCGCTAAAACTCTGAAGCAACTTGTGCGCAGAAGATCTACCCGACTCGAACTCGGTTTGCCGCTTGGTTTTTGACTTGGATTCTTGATCACATTCAGGCAGCCGCTGCAACGAGTGTTGCGCCGTCCTGCGGGCCGACGAGGCCCGGTCGG
>CAYMFZ010000440.1:0-1765 GCA_964389585.1 uncultured Pirellulaceae bacterium
CCGTGACCTCGTGTCCTAATTGATTCAGATTGTCGGCAGCAGCAAGTCCCGCAGGCCCTGAACCGATGACGGCTACCGTTTTACCAGACCGCGATTCCGGAATTCGTGGCGTCACCCAGCCTTGCTCAAATCCGCGGTCGATGATCGTGCGTTCGATGCTTTTGATCGTCACCGCTGGCTCATTGATTCCCAAAACGCAAGAACCCTCGCACGGGGCAGGGCAGACGCGGCCTGTGAATTCTGGAAAGTTGTTGGTCTGGTGAAGCCGATCTAACGCCTCTCGCCATTTACCTTGATAGACCAAATGATTCCATTCTGGAATCAAATTGTTGACGGGGCACCCAGTTGCAAGTCGTCCAATCAACTCGCCCGTATGGCAAAACGGAACACCACAATCCATGCAGCGCGAGCCCTGCGTTTGAAGTTGCTCATCGCCAATCTGAACGAGAAATTCGTTCCAGTCGCCAACACGCTCCAGCGGATCACGCTTGCCTTCGTCAACGCGATCGAATTCCATAAAACCGGTTGGCTTACCCATGATTTTCTGTCTGACCTTATTCTTTTGGTTTCAGTTTACTCAAGTGCGACGCGTCGCCGGATTAACAGATCGAATTGAAAGAGCGAATTAAACAACGCGACTGAACGCGTCGCCTTTGGTCCTATGTCGTAACCGCTTCTTCCAATTTGCGATTAAGGATCTCACGGTAAAGAATCGGAATGACTTTCTTGAAAGACTTCAGGCTCCCTTCCCAATCGTCCAAAATTCCTTGCCCAACGACAGATCCAGTTAAGTTGGTGTGATTCGAGATCAGCTCTTTCAACTCTTCAACATCCGCTGGCTGATCCATCGCTTCCAAATCGACAAGCTCAAGATTGATATTGGCAAGCAATTGATCTTTGGGATCAAAAATGTACGCCACTCCACCCGACATTCCGGCAGCAAAATTTCGACCGGTCGGACCAAGGATCACAACTCGACCGCCCGTCATGTACTCGCAGCCGTGATCACCAACACCCTCAACAACGGCAAGTGCTCCAGAATTTCGAACTGCAAATCGCTCGGCAGCCACTCCCCGGAAATAGGCTTCGCCGCTGGTTGCTCCATAAAGTGCAACGTTACCGATGATGATATTTTCTTCCGCCGCAAAAGTTGCCGACGCTGGAGGACGAACCACCACGCGACCACCTGAAAGTCCTTTTCCGACGTAGTCGTTTGCGTCGCCTTCAACGGAAATGGAGACGCCGCCCGCGAGAAACGCTCCGAGACTTTGGCCTGCTGAGCCTTTGAAGTCGATCGAGATCGTGTTCTTTGGCAATCCATCGGGCCCATGCGTCTTCACGACATGATGACTGAGAATGGCGCCAACAGAACGATCCGTATTCTTGATTTCCGATACGATCTCGACTTTTTTGCGTTCATTGATCGCTGGTGCAGCTTCGTCAAGTAGCTTCCAGTCCAACACGTCGTCCAACGAATCATCTTGGTCAATCGTGCAGTAAACTTGAACGCCGTCATGAAAGCCAACCGCTGGCGCGAGCAGCTTCGAAAGGTCGATGCCCTGCGCCTTCCAATGATCGACGGCATGGTCGACATCGAGGGCGTCGACTCGACCGACCATCTCATTGATTGAACGGAAGCCAAGCTCCGCCATGATTTGCCGCGCCTCTTCGGCAACCATGAACAAATAATTCACGACGTGCTCAGGCTTGCCTTTGAATTTCTTTCGCAGCTCTTTGTCTTGAGTCGCAATGCCCACGGGGCACG
>CAYMFZ010000440.1:1775-2881 GCA_964389585.1 uncultured Pirellulaceae bacterium
TTTAAATGACACTTTCGCATCATGATGCAACCCATTGTGATCAACGGAGCCGTCGCAAACCCGTACTCTTCCGCGCCCAACAAAGTTGCAATCACAACATCGCGTCCCGTCTTAAGCTGTCCGTCAGTTTGCAAGCGGACGCGACTGCGGAGGTCGTTCATCACCAAAGTCTGATGTGTCTCAGCGATTCCCAATTCCCAAGGCATTCCCGCGTGCTTGATACTCGTCAAAGGCGAAGCACCCGTTCCGCCACCCGTACCTGAGATCAAAATATTGTCGGCGTGAGCTTTGGCAACGCCGGCGGCGATGGTTCCGACGCCAACCTCCGAGACGAGTTTCACGCTGATTCGCGCGGTTGGATTGGCATTCTTCAAATCGAAAATCAGTTGAGCCAAATCTTCGATTGAGTAAATATCGTGATGCGGAGGCGGACTAATCAGCGTAACGCCAGGCGTTGATCTCCGAGTCGCCGCGATCGTTTCGTCGACTTTATGACCTGGAAGTTCGCCACCTTCGCCCGGTTTCGCGCCCTGGGCCATTTTGATTTGAATCTCGTCTGCATTGGCAAGATAGTAAGCAGTCACGCCGAATCGCCCTGAAGCGACTTGTTTGATCGCCGAACGTCGCAAGTCGCCGTTTTCGTCAGCCGAGAATCGACGGTAGTCTTCACCGCCCTCGCCTGTGTTGCTCTTACCACCAAGTCGATTCATCGCCACGGCCAAAGTTTCATGGGCCTCAGCAGAGATCGAACCAAAGCTCATCGCTCCCGTGCAAAACCGTTTTACAATCTCTTTCGCCGATTCAACTTGCTGGAGCGGAATCGATGTCCTTGGTCGAAACTTTAACAGCCCACGTAAATGACATTCTCGAGCCGTCTGCTCATTGATGGCTTGCGAGAATCGCTTATAGGCTTCAGGGTCACCCGCTTTGGCTGCCTGTTGGATGTTGGCAATGTTCAGGGGAGTCCAAGCATGTTTTTCGCCACCCGCTCGCCAGTGAATCGAACCTTGCGTTTCAAGATCCAACACCGGCAGCGAACCACTGTTTGTTTTCGCCTCGAACCCCAACTCGTGACGACGAATCGCTTCTGTGAGCTGGAACTCGAT
>CAYMFZ010000440.1:2891-5339 GCA_964389585.1 uncultured Pirellulaceae bacterium
GCCAAAACCAACTCCCTCAATTCGACTTGCCGTACCCGGAAAAGCACGTTCAATGACGTCGTTGTTCAAACCGATCGCTTCAAAGATCCTTGCGCCCTTGTAGCTTGCCAGCGTTGAGATGCCCATCTTCGCTAACACTTTCAACATGCCCTTGGTGACACCCTTGCGATAGGCTGCGACACATTGCTCGGCAGTTAAATCTGAATCTGGATTGTTCGTGTGATGATCAATGATGGATTCAAGCGCAAGATACGGATGGATCGCGTCAGCACCGAAACCCGTCAGCAGACAATGATGATGGACTTCGCGAGCTTCACCTGTTTCGACAACGATTCCAATCCGCGTTCGAAGTTCTTTCTCAACAAGATAATGATGCGTATGACTGGTCGCCAACAAAGCACTTAACGGAACCCGGTCAGCAGAAATTCCTCGATCAGACAAAATCAATAACGCACAACCGTCTTTGATCGCCGCTTCTGCCTCTTCACAAATTCGATCCAATGCCTCCATGAAGCCATCTTCGCCCGACGATTTGTCAAACGTGATGTCGATCAAGCGTGATTTCCAATTCCGGTGATCCAACTCGTGCAAGTCAGCCATTTGCTGAGCGTCAAGGATTGGATCGTGCAACAACAATCGGTTGCATTGAGCTTCGGTCGAATCAAGCAGATTCCCTTCAGGACCGATGTAACATTCAACTGACATCACGATCTCTTCACGAATCGAGTCGATCGGAGGGTTCGTGACTTGGGCGAACAGTTGGGCGAAGTAGTCGTAGATCAAACGCGGTTTATCACTTAAACAAGCCAGGGCCGCATCGTTACCCATCGACAGAATCGGATCCTTCTTGACTTTAACCAGCGGCAAAAGCATAAAGTCCATTGTCTCGTTGGTGTAGCCAAACGCCCTCATCTTCGCGATTCGTTCAGCAGTCGGCAAAACCGTCGGCAACTCGTGTTTTGGAAGTTCATCAAACGTCAGGCGTTGATTTGCGAGCCATTCTCCGTAAGGAAGACGCTTGGCAATCGTGTCCTTAAGTTCGTGGTCCGCGACGATCCGTTTGTTTTCAAAGTCGACAAGAAACATCTTTCCCGGTTCAAGTCGGCCCTTTTTTACAATCCGAGCTGGATCCAATTCAAGTACGCCGACTTCGCTTGCCATCACCACATGATTGTCATCAGTCACGTAATAACGACTTGGCCGAAGCCCGTTACGATCGAGGACGGCTCCGATCATTCGACCGTCAGTGAACGAGATTGAAGCGGGTCCATCCCATGGTTCTTGCAAGCAAGAATGATATTCGTAAAACGCTCGTTTGTTCTCTGGCATGCTGACATGGTTTTGCCAGGCTTCAGGAACCATCATCATGACGACTTCAGACAGATCACGTCCCGACATCATCAGCATTTCCATCGCGTTATCGAATTCGCCTGAGTCGCTGCAACCCGTTTCAATAACCGGCAAAACTGATCGAAGCTCATCACCAAACGTTTCGCTCGCCATTAGGCCTTGCCGCGCAGTGATCCAGTTTCGATTCCCTCGCAATGTATTGATCTCACCATTGTGAGCCATCCAGCGAAGCGGCTGGGCACGTGACCAGTTTGGCAAAGTGTTCGTTGAGAATCGAGAGTGAACCATCGCCAGATGACTTTCATAATCTTCATCGCGAAGATCAGCAAAGTATTCTGGCAACTGCGCAGTGGAAAGCATCCCTTTGTAAACGATGATTCGAGACGACAACGAGCAAACGTAAAACAGATCCGCCGTGTACATTCCGCTTTTGTGGACCGCTCTTTTCGTGGCCTTGCGAATTTGAAAAAGCCGCCGTTCAAACTCATCTTGTGCGATGTTTGGGCCCGAGCCAATAAAGACTTGCATGATCGTGGGCTGGCTTCGAAGTGCCGTCGGGCCGATGCCTGCTCGCTCGGGATCGACAGGGACTTCGCGCCAAGCAAGCAGCTTTTGACCAAAGCGATTTGCGTTTTGAGCGAAAATATTCTGACACTTTTCCCGCTCCGTTTCGTCGTTTGGCAAAAACACGTTGCCAACTCCGATGAAGGGAAACTCAATTGAAAAACCAGTTTCCTTAGCGATCTTCCAAACAAGCTTATGAGGAATCCCAGTCAGAATGCCGGCACCATCACCTGTCTCTGGTTCACAACCGCACGCGCCTCGGTGCTCCATCCGCGAAAGGATGCTGCACGCATCCGTGACGATCTTTCGAGACGCGACTCCGTCAATCTGCGCAACAAAACCCACGCCGCAACTGTCATGCTCGTACTCTGGCGCGTACAGCGATGAATCTGCGTTTGGGAATTTTGAGTTAAGCGCACCTTGCTTGGTACTTGGAAGGTTTTTGGTCAAAGCGATATCCTTGTCAAACCATGTTTTTCCTTAGAGGACATTTCAAAACCTAAAATCGTGCGATCATCGTAGTGGGATTCGCCA
>CAYMFZ010000441.1:0-5316 GCA_964389585.1 uncultured Pirellulaceae bacterium
GCGAAATCGCAACCTTGTCGAGGAAGTGCTGAATCTCGGGAAGTAAATAGCCTTTTGATTCCAAAATCTCTTCACAATTGGAAAGGCCAACTCGGGCGCGATACATCAAGCGATAAGCTTCATTCACCGCGTCAATGACGTTTTGATCGAAATCGTTACGCCGAAGTGCCACAATGTTGATACATCGAGGTCGAGCAGGACTACCATCAGCCAACATGTAAGGCGCGATGTCCTGAAGCACTCGACCAGCAGCGCCGACGAAAGTGTAGCAACCGATTGAACCATAATGCGTTACTGCAACGGATCCACTGAGCGTTGCGTGGTGATCAACATGGACGTGACCTCCCAGCATCGAACCGTGTCCAATGATCACACGATCGGCAATCATGCAATCGTGAGCGATGTGAACATTGCCCATGAAATAGCAATCGCTACCAACGCGGGTGTATCCGTCTTCTTTTTCCGTCGCCCGATTTACCGTGACGCACTCGCGAATCACATTGCGATCGCCGATCACGACTTTTGTTTCGGTGCCGCGATAACTGAGATCCTGCGGAGCCCCACCAAGCACAGCGCCTGGCGAAATTACGTTGTCTTCACCAATTGAAACGTCACCAAGGATGGTCACGTTGTTGATCAGCTTCGTATTCCTGCCGATTTTGGCTTTGGGGCCAATCACGCAAAAGGGCCCGATCTCAACACCGGGTCCAATTTCTGCGGCAGGATCGACGCAGGCTAGTTTGGAAATTTTTGGCTCAGCGGATTCCGTTTGACCGGATTCGGGTGAGTCTTCATTAAAAGGAAGTATGTCCACAGCTTTTCATTTCAAGCGGAGATGCGGATGGGATGTGTCTTTACGATTTGTTGAAGCAAAGCAAATACCATTTGTGAATTCAAACGATGTCCACTTCGCGACGCAGTGAATTTTCCAATCAAGTCGCAACCTGATAAAGCAAAATCACCGATCATGTCCAAAAGCTTGTGGCGGGCACATTCGTCAGCGAACCGAAGCTCGTTATCCAAAGGCCCACTGTCATCAAAAACCAAAACGTCTTGATAGGTAACGCGCTGACCAAGCCCAAGCTTCTGCAACTGAGTTGCTTCGTCGAGCAAAACAAATGTCCTCGCCGAAGCGATGTTGTGCTTGAACTGATGGGGATCAACGATTGAATTAAAAGTCTGAGAACCAATTGCCGGACAGTCGTAACTCAACTCATAAGTCAATTCGAGCTGGTCACTGTCGACAGGTTCGGCTTGAATCCATGATTTGTCATCGCCAACGCGAATCGAATCGGTAACTCGGATCGTCTTTCGAACCGCGTCTAGTTCGACAATTTCTGTTTGTGAAATCGCATCTACAAAAGCAATGCTTGATCCGTCGCAACCCGGCATTTCCGCCCGGTCAATATGGACTTCACAATTGTCAATTTGCATTCCTGCTAGTGCTGCCAACACGTGTTCGACCATTTCGACCGGACAGCCATTGGCGACCAAAGTCGTTCGCCGAGGTCCGTTAACACGATTTTGAACGACGGCAGGAATTCTCGGGTGACCGGGAACATCCATTCGCACAAAAACGATCCCCGTATCTGATTCCGCGGGCACAAAAGTCAATTGAACGTCCCGACCGCTCCAGAATCCGAATCCGGAAACTGAGACGCTGCTTGCGATGGTCGTTTGATTTCGAGTAGGACGGTTCACTATTTTGCTTTCACGAATCTCATTTAGGAGATCAAGAGCGATGAGTATCGGCTAACGTTGTTGGGCAGTACGAGTACCACCTTGGCTGACACGCGCGACGATTTGTGGCGTGATGTCATTTTGTTTGTTGTGAAAGACAACACTGCCGTTGACCCGTTGCATTACGGAGCCAGGAACGTTCGGATCCATTTGTTGGCTGTTGTAACGAAGTACCAACTGAGTGCCCGTGCTATCGCAGTACTGTGAAATCAAAGAGTTGACTTCGTTATAAGTCCGGTAATGAAGCTGTGCCTCTTGTTGCATGAGTTCACGCATCTTGTTGCGTTGCTCAACTTCCATCGTGGCAGATTCTGAAGCTAACCGAGATTCGGCAGCCTTGAAGTCGTCGGAGCCAGGCTTAAGCCCTTTGAGAACTTCTGCCTTTTGCATCAGTTGCTGTTGCTGCGCGAGTGAGTTCGCCTTGAATTGCTCAGCTTCCTGCTTCAGGGCTGCCAACTGTTGAGAGAACTGCGTATGGCTCTTAAAGATTTGACCAACGTCGACGATTGCGACTTTGGTTTGAGCCATCGAAGCCGATGGGCTTGCAAAAGCCACCACGGTTAGGCAAGCAAATGCCAAAAACACTGCGATCCATCGCTTATTCTTCACTTTCAGCACTCCTTGCTGTCGTGATTTTGCTTGTGGGCTCCAGCAATCCATTCGCTGAACAAGGCCCGACAAGTTATCTATAGATTTGGTTCGTTATTCTGCCGACAATCACGTCTTACGTAAATAGATGTTTCACGAAAAAGTAATGCCAGCAGTTTGTTACATCGTCGCCGCAAACGTATCTTTCAATTCATCCGCCAATTCGTAGTAGCGTACGTAAAATCCTCGAGAAAGGAGCATTAAGTAAATGTTGAGTCCTAGTGAGCAAAGCAGCATGAAGTAAATGAAGCCCCAAGCTCGACCATCTTTTTCATTTTTATTTGTGCCATTTTCGTTCGGATTTATCGTACTTGTGTCTTGAGGACCAAGATCCGCTGGAATCGAAGCGGTGAAATCCTTCGTTTGCAAAGAACGAATTCCTGGTCCGGAATTTCGCAGCCTCTTGATATCACGATCCGAATTGAATTGGTCTGATACATTGGACGCCCATCGTTCCTGAGGAATTTTTTCGACGATAGGCTGGTGAGCAGGTACATCGTAGCCTGGCGTACGGCCCGTTGGTTGGTAAGCATTCTCATAATTCGTTGGCGTGATTGCCGAAGGCCCAGATGTTTTCAACGCAGCGATGTGTTTCTGGTAGGCAATTTCTGCTTCAGCCTTTTTGACTTCTGCTTCCCTGTCCGCAAGATAACGCGCCCGGGCATTCTGCTGAGCTTGACCGTTCTCAATTTCTTCTTTTAGTCGAAGCAAATCTGCAATTTCCTGCTGAGTTGGCTGGTTGTATTCCGTTCTAGGCGTTCGCCATGGCGAATTGTTAGTTTGAATTCGGGCTAGTCGATCCGCTTCGCGCTTTTCAGCGAGCCTTTTGGCAGCTTCTAAGCGTTCTATTGCATCCCAATCGATCGGGTTGGCATTCGGATTCGTCTGCTTGGTTGGAAACGAAGTCTCTTGATTGTTGCGGTTTTCGAATGCTGGATTCGTCTGAGGTCGGGTGTTCGCATTCCAAGTGACTTGTTGGTTGGAATCTTGTCGATTGCGAGTTGGCTGAACCGGCCCTTCGAATTCAACTTCACCGGGCTCTGGACCTGGTCCAGGCGGTGGAAGAAAAACCGTTTGTCGCGATTGACCGAACGAAGTTGGCTGACGTCGGATCGGCGCAAGTGGGCTGTTGTCAGGCGCAGGGCCCGATGGTTGTCGCGTGTCAAAAGCCGTGCTTGGCCGGCTTTGTGGCTGACTGTTCTGAGTCTCGTTGCCTTTGAAGAAGAACCGGACGGCTTCGTATTTTCCACGTTCCGACTCGTCCAAGTTGTAAACGAGCTTCTTGCCTTCATCGAGGCTTTTTAGATCGTAGTCGTAGAGTAGGAAATGAAGCTCTTTTCCTGCGGCCTTGCCGTAGATCGCTTTGGTTTCAGTCGGCTTGAATCGGTAATCGTCGTGTACCAAAGTGATCGCGTTGACGACATCGACTGGTAGTTCCCGTTTGGTCTTATCGTCTTTGGCCTTGATTTGAGACCAAAGCGGTGTCCCATTCACAAACCCTTTGAAACCATCGTCATCAACCCAAAGTTCAAAGGGCTTGATCAAGCTGGGGTCGGTCTGATTCGGCGAAAAATTATTACCATTGCGCGAGCTGGTCGATCGATTGCCTGTCTGAAACTGCGTGTCTGTTTGCTGACCGACGACAATCCCTGTCGTCAAAAACATCAGCAGAGTCACCATTAATCCCTTCATGGATCTGCTCCACCTTTTACGTATAAATCTGGGTAGCGTGTTATGTTACCGAGTTTGTAACATACGGGTAAAGAGCGAATTCTACCAAATTTAGACGGTGGTTTGGGCGGTTCGTCCAAAGCTGTTGTTCTGGCGAATCCCTGAATTAAGAGGGCGTTGTCGGCCCTAAAATAAGGTGCAGAAAATCAGCCGCCACGCGTTAGCGTCCGGTTTTAAGCGACTGAACCGGGTGCTAACGCTCTGCGGCTCATCCGAAATATTAGCTTTGACAAACCAACGACTATGGTCCAGAAGAGTTCCAGCTCGATTTGGGCTAGCTGTTTCTTGCTATTACATTCGACCTCCGACCAATCCTTATTCAAACGATTTTTGCGAAAGCATCCATTGACTGCAGAATCCTCCAGCAAACCGGTTACCCCAAAAACCAAACCGAATTCAACGTCTCGATGGATCAAGCTGTTTCGAATCACGATGGCAATTTTGGTTGTGGTCGCGATCGGCTACACGATTTACAAATCAAGTCATCAGCTAGGCGAAAACGAATTTGACTTCACAAAAGTAAACTACCTGTGGTGGGTGCTGTCGGTAGCGGCTTACGTGGCCACGATGTTTTTGTCGTGCTTGTTTTGGCATCGCGTGTTGCTGGCGATGGGGCAAAAGCCAAAATTTCTACAAACCGCGTTGGCATTTTTCGCCAGCCAGTTGGGCAAGTACATTCCTGGCAAAGCCATGGTTGTCGTCATTCGAACGGATATGATCCGCGGCGACGAAGTCAGGACTGCACCGGCGGCCGCAAGCGTGTTTGTCGAAACGTTAACGTGGATCTTCGTCGGATCGGCGATTGCGAGTTTCCTGCTTGTGTTTCAGTTTCGCGATCAAGTTGCATTGCAAGTCACAGCCGCGGTGCTCACGATCGTCTCGGGAATTCTGACCTGGCCCTCGGTCTTTCGCGCGATCGCTTTGAAGCTGGGCGCTGCGCGGGGTCGCAACGCGGCGAAGATGTTTGACGGATTGAATTTGGCGACAATGAGTTTTGGCTGGAGCGTGATGACGCTTGGTTGGTGTTTGAACGGATTGAGTTTGTGGCTCGTTTTGAAAGGGCTTCCGGGAACCGAAGTTCAGTTTGCCGACTATCCGTTGACGCTCGCCTGCGTGACGTTGGCCTCGGTCGCCGGTTTTGTTTCACTGTTGCCGGGCGGGATTGGCGTACGAGAGTTGGTGCTAATTCCACTACTC
>CAYMFZ010000442.1:0-1416 GCA_964389585.1 uncultured Pirellulaceae bacterium
GACATCGGAGGTGTGAAGGCGCTTAAGCGAAAAATCGAACGCAGAGCGCTAAAGCAAGGCGAAGCTCGCACGAATGTGAAAACGGGTCATGGTGGAATTCGTGATGTTGAATTCATTATTCAGTTCATGCAATTGCTTAACGGCGGTGACCTACCCGAAGTCCGAACCACCAATACGCTCGACGCGATTCGTCGACTGGAAAAAGAGAAATGTCTTTCCTCTGCCGAAGCGACGGTCCTCGCGAAAAACTACGTTTGGTTGAGAAAGCTAGAGCATCGTTTGCAAATGATGTTTGACTTACAAACACATTCCATTCCCACAGACGAACTTGAACTTGTAAAGCTTGCCAAACGGATGGGGTTTGAAGAGCGTGAATCAGCCGATTCGTTGAGGCAATTTTGCAAGACGCTTGAAGAAACGACTCAAAGCAATCGACGGATTCTCGATCATTTACTACACGGTGCGTTTGGGATGGCATTTGGTTCGCTACGGAACACGGGCGGGACCGAGCATCGCTTGGACGAGACGATCGTACCTCTAGAAGTCGATCTGATTCTCGATCCCGACCCCGACCCGTCGCTGGTTGAAAGCGTGCTGCGCCCTTACGGGTTCAAGAATGTGACGACGGCTCACGAACTGTTAATGGAGTTGGCGATTGAACCCACTCAGTTCCTTTCCAATCGTCGCTGCAAACATTTTCTGGCGTCGGTGGCTCCGGCTTTGTTGACGGAACTTGCCAAAACGCCTGACCCTGATCAGTCGTTGATCACTTTGGCGAGTGTCAGCGATTGCCTTGGAGCGAAAGGCGTTTTGTGGGAGCTGTTTAACTTCAATCCGCCTACACTCAGCCTCTACGTGCGGCTTTGTGCGTCCAGTGATTACTTGGTTGGAATTCTCAAAAGCAATCCGGGTATGATCGACGAGTTGGTTGACGCTTTGCAACTAGAAGGATTGCCGAGCCTCGATTGGCTGGAGCAAAATATTTCTGAGTTGACCAAAGGTGCCAAGGATCTGGCCCCGATCTTGCATGGGTTCAAAAACACTCAGCACATGCGAGTCGGCATCCGGGATATTCTCGGTCGAGATGAAGTCCGCCAAACGCATCAAGCACTTTCGAATATCGCTGAGGTCTGTTTGCGAACGGCGGCTGAGCACCAGTACAAACTGTTATTGCAAAAGTTCGCTTTGCCTGACCAGCTTGATGAATTGTTGACGTTGCCATGCCCGTTGGTTGTTCTTGCGCTTGGGAAGCTGGGTGGCCGTGAGCCAAATTATCACAGCGACTTGGATTTGATTTTTGTTTATGAACCATTACTCGAGCGCGGGCAGCGGTTCGAGGAGTTGCTAACGGAGGGAACGACAAGTCAGTTTTTCTTTAGCGAATTGGCTGCCGCGATTACGGCTTTCGTAATGCAA
>CAYMFZ010000442.1:1426-5311 GCA_964389585.1 uncultured Pirellulaceae bacterium
CTGGGTGGCCGAGAGCCAAACTATCACAGCGACTTGGATTTGATTTTTGTATACGAACCGTTGCACGAGGGCGAGCCTTTCGACAGGTTGCTGACAGCCGGAACGACCAGTCAGTTTTTCTTTAGCGAATTGGCTGCCGCGATTACGGCTTTCGTAATGCAATCGCCGGGACAGGGGAGGCTCTACGAAGTCGACAGTCGTTTGAGGCCGACGGGCAAAAGTGGTTCGTTGGCGGTTTCGATGGAAGAATTCGAGCGGTATTTTGCATCGGGAGACGGTCAGCTTTGGGAACGTCAATCGCTTTGTAAGGCACGACCGATTTTTGGGGCGTCTTGCCATCAACAACGAGTTAGCCATTTGGTGAAACATGCGATTACTGGTTTGAGTTGGCAACCAGAAATGGCCAACGAGATTCGCGAGATGCGTCTGGCGATGCAGAAAGATGCAACTGATTTGAATCTGAAGCGAGGAATCGGAGGCACGGTTGATGTCGAGTTCGCAATTCAATCGTTGCAGCTCAAGCATGCCGCAGAAGCAGAAGGCGTTTTGGTTTCCGGGACTTTGGAGGCGATCGAAGTCTTGGTAAAGAAGGGTTTTTTGGATGCCGATTTAGGGGGGAATTTTTCTGATGGATATCAGTTTCTTCGCAGCGTCGAGGCGCGATTGCGATTAATGAACACGACCGCGAGACACGATCTGCCCAGCGATACTCAACAGCTCGCGAAACTGGCGTTCTTGCTGAATTACGATCATGCGGATGAGCTGGTTGAGGAGTTGAAAGAGACTCGAGGTGAGATACGGATCGGTTTTGAAAGCGTGTTGAATGTAGGGTTGTAGGCGCGGATTGTTGTCCACGAATAACACTAATAGCACGAATAAATTGTGGATCGCTTTTCAAGCGATTAAAACAGCGTAGTATTCGTTTGATTGGTGTTATTCGTGGACAATTCTTTTCTGTCTTTTTTTGTGAAGAATTCAATGAAAGATCTTATCTATAAAGAAGAAAGCTACGCGATCGTCGGTGCTTGTTTCGAGGTTTACAACCAGATGGGAGCAGGGTTTTTGGAGGCGGTCTATCAAGAGTGCTTGGAGATAGAGTTTCGCGAACGGAAGATTCCTTTTATGGCTAGAAAGCAATTAGTGCTTCGGTACAAACAACAAACGCTCAAGGCGAAGTATGTTCCTGACTTTGTTTGCCACGAGAAGATCATTCTTGAAATAAAAGCTCTAAGCGACATCACGAATGAACATCGTGCGCAGGTTCACAACTATTTGAGAGCGACTGGAATGAAGCTTGGATTGCTCGTGAATTTTGGTGCTGAAGGCAAAGTTCAAAGTGAGCGTATCGTTCGGTGAAAGTTGTCCACGAATAACACCAATAGCACGAATAGATCAACAAAAAGCATCAGTCATCGTCGGTCAATTAAAAAAAGCGAATCACGTGAAACGTGATTCGCCATAAATATTCGTGAGATTCGTGCTATTCGTGGACAAATAGTACGTAGCAAATCTTTGAGCAGCTTACTCCGCCGAAGGATACAAGTTCGTTGACAGGTATCGCTCACCGAGATCGGGAAGCATGACGACGATCATTTTGCCTTCGTTTTCTGGTCGCTTGGCGACTTGGATTGCGGCTGTTGCCGCTGCACCGCAACTGATTCCGCAGAACAAGCCTTCCATTGTCGCCATGTCGCGAGCCATCTGAACGGAATCGTCGTCCGTCACCGTGATCACTTCATCGATCACATCAACGTTCAAAACACCAGGAATGAATCCGGCTCCGATGCCCTGGATTTTATGCTTGCCCGGTTTCAAGTCTTCACCCGCTCGACGCTGCGTGATGACGGGACTGGTGGCGGGTTCAACTGCAATTGAGATGAGGCCCGGCTTCTTCTCTTTCAGCTTTTCACTGCAACCAGTGATCGTTCCACCTGTGCCGACGCCAGCGACAAGTATGTCGATTTGGCCGTCGGTGTCACGCCAGATTTCTTCAGCCGTAGTCTGCCGATGGATTTCCGGGTTGGCTGGATTGTTGAACTGTTGCGGCATGAAGTAATTGCCTTCCGAATTGGCGATCTCAGTTGCTTTGCGGATCGCGCCGGGCATACCCTCGGCACCGGGTGTCAAAATGACTTCTGCTCCCAAAGCCGTCAGCAATCTTCGTCGTTCAATCGACATCGAGTCAGGCATCGTGACTTGCATTTTGTAACCACGAGCTGCACACACGTAGGCCAGGGCGATCCCGGTGTTGCCACTTGTCGGCTCGATGATTGTTGTACCCGAGTCGATCAGTCCGTCACGCTCCGCGGCGTCGATCATCGCTCGGCCAATCCGGTCTTTCACACTCCATAACGGGTTCATATTCTCAACTTTGGCAATCACATTTGCCACGCAGCCTTCGGTGACTCGGCGAAGTCGGACGAGCGGCGTGTTGCCAATGCAATGCGTGATCTCTTCGAGAATTCCGCGTGAGGTTGAGGTGGACATGGTTGGCTTTCTATTTGGAATCAGTGGGTCTGTTGAGTTGTGTGTTCGAACCGAAGTATACCAAAGCCAAGAAAAACGGGTCAACTTTAGTCTTGGAGGACTATGCCAGTTTGGAAGCGGCTTTAATACCGCAATCAGCGTTTTGTGTGAAATGACATGCCACCGCATCCAGATTGGGGTGGGCGAAAGTGACGCGATCGCCGATAAAGCAAAAGTATAGTTCTTGAGAAACGAAACGATTTGGCGCCGGATGGAAACGACACTTCACCGACAACTGAAAGACGAGTTCTGCGATCCGGGTGCCCAAGTCGAAGTCAAACTTGGCAATTACCGAATCGACGTTGTCAGCGATAACAGGCTGATCGAAATCCAGCGAAGTAGCCTTTCAGCCATCCGCGACAAAATCGGAGTGCTGCTCAAGCAAGGCTACACCGTCGACGTGGTGAAGCCATTGGTGTTACGAAAGCGGTTGGTCAAGCTCAACAAAAAGGACGGCAAAGTCGTCGATCGGCGTTGGAGTCCGACGCGAGGAACCATTCTCGATGTGTTTGACGAACTTATTTATTTCACGCGTGTCTTTCCTCATCCCAACCTGACGTTGATCGCGCCGATGGTTGAGATTGAAGAGATTCGTTATCCCGGAAGAGGTAAACGACGACGCAGGCGTAAGAATGATTTCGTGATTCAAGATCGCCAGATTGTTGATCTACATGACGCTTGCTTTTTTCGTACGGTTCAGGATTTACACTCGCTGCTGCCAAAACTGCCAGAAACCTATACGACTTCTGAGCTTTCCAAAGCGATGGATGTTCCGCTGCACCAAGCCCAAAAGATCAACTACGTGATGCGCAAGACGGGCGCGGCTATTGAATTGGGTAAACAAGGAAGGTCGATTCTTTGTCGCTTGGCATCCAAAAAGGAATCCAAGAAAGAGCTTTCCAAACGAAAGCCAAAAAAGAAACCGCCGCTGAAGGTTTTGGCAAAGGCACTTGAGAAGAGCGCCGAAGCGGCGGCCAAATCGGCTATGCGGAAAACTCGACCCCAACGCAAGACAACAACGAAGAAATTGACAACGAAAAAGCCAACAACGAAGAAAACTGCCAAAAGGTAGCGATCTTGGTAGCGGTTTTTAGTGTAGAACAGTTGTCCTCAACTGTTTTTGCGCGGCGAGCATATTCAGGAACAGTTGAGGACAACTGTTCTACAATCGATTGCTAGAACGAAAAAAGGCGACCCAATTTTTGAGTCGCCTTTTTTGATTTACGATTGTTTGGCTGAACTACGCTTCAGCTTTTGAGCGTGATTCGCGAAGTCCGCGGCTCAAGATATCTCGCAACAATGGCGAGTAGTCTTCGAACTTTGACTCGTCAGGTGAGCCATTGGAGTACTGATAAATCG
>CAYMFZ010000443.1:0-5303 GCA_964389585.1 uncultured Pirellulaceae bacterium
CTGCAAATGTCTTCGAAAGCCACTTTGCAGTTCTCTGCTCAAAACGCCAGTTACCTCGATAAGTGTTTTGAATTGATTAAAACTAACTGACTATCCCAAAAGTTGTGAGCCGTAGGCGCTTGCCTCGAGCCAGCCTCGAGCCAGCCGAACGAGTGGCTTGTTTTGTTGGTTGTCCTTGACCGAGGTTAGCGCTTCGACTCACTCGCGAAAAGCACCTGGTTTTGGGGTAAGCTTTATGGCTTCGTTCCCTTCGCCACATGCTTGATAATGCTTCACACGCTTGCCATCTCAGGTTACCGCTCACTCAAGGAGATCGTTCTCTGTCTGGGGCAATTGAATTTGATCACCGGTCCCAACGGAAGTGGAAAATCGAACATCTATCGAGCGTTGCGATTGCTTGCCGCAACAGCAGATGGCCGACTGATTCAATCTCTTGCTCGCGAAGGCGGATTGCAATCAACCCTGTGGGCAGGGCCCGAAAAATTCTCACGTGAGATGCTGGCTGGTGAAACGCCAGTTCAGGGGACCGTTCGAAAAAAGCCGATTTCTCTTCGTCTGGGTTTTACAAGTGATGAGTTCAGCTATTCCGTGGATCTTGGGTTGCCTCAAAATCAGCAATCGGCGTTTGCCCGTGACCCTGTCATCAAGCGTGAGTGTCTTTGGCGAGGTCCTTCACGCAATGCTCGCGATTTGTGTGCGGATCGGCGCGGTCCCAATCTTCGCGTTCGGCCGGAACGAAAATGGGAAGACGTTCATGTTCCGCTGACGAACTACTCCAGCATGTTGACGGAATATTCGAATCCAGTTGACGCACCTGAGTTGATGTTGATGCGTGAGACGATTCGGGAGTGGCGATTTTACGATCACTTTCGAACAGACGTTGAAGCCCCAGCTCGTCGTGTTGAAATTGGGACCTACACACCGGTGCTTGCGCATGATGGAGCCGATTTGGCTGCGGCGCTTCAAACGATTTGCGAGATCGGAAATGCGACTGCGCTTGACGAAGCAATTCAAGATGCGTTTCCCGGTTCGAGACTTGAGATTGCGACGCAGGAAGCTCGTTTTGAGGTGTCGCTCCGCCAAGACGGAATGCTTCGAAGTCTTAGGGCGGCTGAGCTTTCAGATGGAACTTTACGATTCCTGTTTTTGTGTGCGGCCTTACTGACGCCCCGTCCACCAGAATTGCTTGTGTTGAATGAGCCAGAAACCAGTTTGCATCCTGATCTCTTGCCGGCGCTTGGTCGATTGATTGCCGAGTTTGCCAAAGAGAATCAAGTCTTCGTTGTGACGCATGCCAAGGCGTTAGTGGACGAGCTTTCGAGTGCCGGCCAGTGCGTTCATTTTCAGTTGGAGAAAGAGTTTGGAGCGACAAGGCTTCTGGGTGTGAATGATTTTGACATTCCGTATTGGAAGTGGCCATCGAGGTAGTTGTCACGGTGACTCAAGCGCGTTGGCGCCGGAGGCACCCCGTCCTTGGTTGCGACAGCTGCGTTTCGATCGTTGATGTTCTCGTAACAGCACGACGTTGCGAGTACTCAATCACCTAACGGCAAGACGTTGTGGCTACTCAATCGTTGGTTTCACAACGGCACGACACCTGCGGTACTTGGAGCGGGTTCGATGTTTCGATGGAATCAGATGCAATGTCACGACTGGTTCGAGCGCGATGTCACGACTGGTTCAAGTGCGATGTCACCACTGGAATGGATGTGATATCTCGACGCGTCCGATTGAGTGCTGAAGGCACGGCATGCGATAGCATGGGACGCAAGTCCCATGTCTCGGTTACGCTATTCATTCGAGTGCCGGAGGCACAGCATGAAGGTTTGCCGTACGTAGTGATTGGTGGGGGATTTCGAACGCGGTCACGCTCGGAACCTCGACTTCCAGTGACGTTCCACCATCCACTTGCCAAATATTTCTGATATAATTTGGCTGAAACAGAACACGGGCTTTTACTTTTTAGAACAATGAATCGACGAACGATATTGAAGTATTCGATTGGTGTTGGGGCCGGAGCATATTTGCTTTCTAAATCGCCGCTGGGATTTGCCAATAGTATTGGTGCTCAAGAGCAAGCCAAATTCAAACTTGATCTGTGCGGCGGACGCGTTGGGATTGAGGCCAATCAGGAACAGCTTATTGATTTAGCGAAAGCCAATGGTTTTACAGCCGTCGAGCCGCTTGTTTGGGACTTGCAAAAGTACGATCAGAAAAAGCTTGATGAGTTAAAGGCAAAACTCGCGGAAGCCAAAATGGTTTGGAGTGCCGCCAATTTGCCTGTTGAATTTCGACAGACTGAAGAGAAATTCCAAGAGGATCTTAAAGCCTTGCCCGTCGCAGCAAAGGCACTTCAATCGGCTGGTGTGACGCGGATTGGGACTTGGCTCATGCCTTGTCACGAGTCATTAACCTATCGAGCAAATTTTCGACAACACTCGAAACGACTTAAAGAAACGGCTGCCGTTTTAGAGCAACACGGTTTGCGTTTGGGCCTTGAATACGTCGGGACAAAATCGCTTTGGACCAAGATGCGTTTTCCGTTCGTACATACGATGCAAGAAACCGGAGAGTTGATCGCGGTGATCGGTCAAAACAATGTTGGTTACATTCTCGATAGTTGGCATTGGACCATGGCTAGCGAAAACGGTGACCACATCCGGGCTTTGAAAAACGAACAGGTCGTCGCTGTTGACTTGAACGATGCTCCAGCAGGTATCGAATTGGATCAGCAGAACGACACCGTGCGTGAACTGCCGATGGCGACTGGAGTCGTCGACGCAAAAGCGTTTTTGCAAGCTTTGGTGGACATCAAATACGATGGGCCGATTCGAGCGGAACCTTTCAACAAGACGCTTAACGATCTGGACAATGCGGCCGCTGCTAAATCGACGGCGGAAGCGATGAAGAAAGCTTTTGCGACGGTTGGTGCTTAAGTTTTGAATTTCAAATTCTAGATTTCAGATTTCGAATTACAAATTTGAAATGCTAAATTTTTGATTTCAAAATCTCTCCGTTATAAAGCCAATCTCAATTTCCCCTTTTTCGACTCAAAGAAACAGCCTGATGAAAATCTCCCAAGTCCTTGCCCTTGTCCTCGTTGTTAGTGGAATGATCGCTGGAATAGCCTATTCCGGCGTTCAGGATGGAACCAAAGAATCTGCGAAGCAAGAATCTGCAAAGCAAGAATCGCAACAGGAAGATTCGAAAACAGAAGCGTCGAAAAATGACACAGCGTCTCTTGAAGGTTTCGAGCCCGTTGACAACATGCACCACTTCATGGAGTACATCTGCGAGCCGAGCTACAAAAGCTTAAAGCAAATCATGCAGAAAGAACCTGAGGATCGTAAAGGATGGAAAGCATTCAAGAATCACACGCTCGTTCTCGCCGAAACAAGTGCTTTGGTTGCAACCCGCGGACCCGACGAACCTGAGAAGTCAAAGAAGTGGAAAGAGATTTCGTTGAGTGTCTACAAGTCCGGCGCTGCGATGTACAAGGCAACTGGAAACTTTGAAGAAGCCAAAAAGCACTACAGCGTCCTGATCGACAATTGCAACCAATGCCACACCGTGTTTGCCGAAGGGAAACATCAGTTAAAGAAGTAACTTTTCGAATTGGACGTTTGCCACAGGTGAATTGTAAAAAAGCAATTCGACAATCTTTGGTTGTAGAATCGCTTTGGGTGGGTAACTTCTGCCGGAAGTTTCCAAGAATCACGCAAGGCCCAATTTCAACAAGCGTTTAACCAATAAACGATCCACTTATCGGCTTGGTAACTATCGGCAAGAGTCACCCACTATACTTCGATTAAGCGTTTTCAACGCTGCAGTTTTTTCGAAGACGATTTTGAAGTCCTCGGCACTTACCGTGCATCATTTTGAATTCGATTTTTCAGCAAAGAATCTCTGTTACACGATGAACGTTAAATTGAATCACGACGTTCTGACTTGACAAAAAAGTTGTTTAGACATATCAATATGTGCATCAAGGCTGGCAAAACTTGAGTCAGCTTGGCCTCGTTCGACAGCCCTTATGACCATCTCCAACAACAACTCTAAATCTGTGACTCCTCCCAAGCTTTCCCTCGAAGATCGACTCAAGAGTACGTTTGAACAGCTTGGCTATCCACAGCTCAGCGCATTGGAGTGTAGTGCGATTGGCGATCTTATCTGCTTGAAAGGCGAGTTGAGCTCATTCTATTTAAAACAGGTTGCTCAGTCCGTTGCTGTCAAGATTCCGGGCGTCCGCGAAGTTCGAAATGAGATCGAAGTTCGATGACTTACGTTTTTTCGATGTCATCTTTCAGGTTCGCTTGAACGACCGACCGAGGCAACGACCGACCGAAATAAGAGGCGGCTAAGACTTCGAAGTTAGACGGCATCGCAAGAATCTTTCTTGAAACACTTTAGTGCGGACTGAGATCTTGTATCGTCAGGAATTCAAACAACTTCTTATCGTCGCGTCTCCACTCGTCCTCGCACAACTTGCTCAAAACACGGTATCGTTTGTTGATACTCTGATGGTTGGCCGATTGGGCAACGAAGCCTTGGCTGGGATCGCAATTGGAAGTACTGTTTTCCATTTCGTCTTGATCATCTGCTGTGGCGTTGTCTTGGGCGTTAGTCCGATTGTCTCGCAGGCGACTGGGGCAGGGGATCCAGAAACGTCAGCGCGGGCAACGCGACAAGGGCTTTGGCTGGGGCTGTTTCTTTCGCTCCCGCCGTTTATCTTGTTTTGGAACGCGTATCCGCTTCTCATATGGCTGGATCAGCCGCCAGAAACCGCCTTGGCGAGTAGCCAATACCTGAGGGCAATCTCGTGGGGGTTTTTGCCGGCACTTTGGACGATGGGTCTGCGTGGATTGTTGGAAGGGACGTCTAACACAACTCCAATCATGTTGATCAGTTTTGCAGGAGTTGCCCTGAATGTGTTTGCCAACGACGCACTGATGTTTGGAAAGTATGGTTTGCCCGCGTTGGGTTTGGTAGGAACCGGCTACGCAAGTACGTTTGTTTACATTTGTGTTCTCCTGTTGCTCGCGATTTACGTTTCGCGAAAGCATGCTGATCTAAAGATCTTTTCGAACTTGCGGACGCCCGATTCGGGCATGATGTGGGAGTTGATCCGAATTGGTGGACCCATTGGAATGACGCTTGCCTTCGAAGCGAGCATGTTCAGCGCCGCCGCGATCGCAATGGGAACGCTTGGGACAGCGCAATTGGCCGCACATCAAATCGCACTTCAAACGGCGTCGATATCTTTCATGATTCCGCTTGGGCTCGCAATTGCGACGTCAGTTCGC
>CAYMFZ010000444.1:0-5273 GCA_964389585.1 uncultured Pirellulaceae bacterium
TAACCGTTTTGTCTTTAAGATACGGCAATGCCTGGTGACATATAGACTCAAGCAAGGCTAACTCCCAAAATTCTTCAAAATTGACTTGGTCGCCGCCGCCGTTGCCTTCAAAATGAGTATGCTCCACATTAGTCATGCGGAGAAGCTGAAGCGTCGTTTCCAGTTCGACTTCGGAGTATCCGGCGTTAAGCGTTTCCTGACCTTCACTGCCCGACAGAAATGCCAAATCAAGTCCGCCGCCCATGTCGACTTCGGTTTCTTCCATTCCAACGACGCGATTGGATTGCCCGTTGGACATCGTCAGCCGAGTACTATCGACATCGGCAAGCACAACGTCCTCGCGATCGGTTCCATTAAGTACAGCGCGATCGTGGCCGCCGTTACGGGCGATCAAGTTTACATGCTTGAAGCCTTCGGTCTTGACCACCAGCCCATCCGCATGCATCTCAGTGTCACCCTGATTTCCGATGAAGGTATCATTGCCGGCCGTGTCAAAGACCTGAGCAATGTCATTGCCGCCGCGTGAGACAACATTGACATTTGCAAAACCATCAGCCAACGAAGTGTACCCTGCCCCGTTTAGGACACTGAGTCCATCACGGTGGTCAAAGATGTCGTCGCCAGCGCTATCGTTGAACGTAACGGAATCGGATCCGCTTGTTGAAAATGCATTGACCCGATCAATCTGGTTGACTGAGATTTGATAAGAGTCAGTCGTCAAAGTCGCGCTGTTGGGATTCAACACGAATTGGTCGTTGCCAACCGAGTCATACAAGTTTGCATAGTCGGTTCCGCCGGCGCCGTTGAAGGCGACTGAATCGTAGCCATCAACCATGACCAGCGTTCCATTGTCTTGTTTGAGCCAGCTTCTTTCGCCCCGAGAGACAAACAGATCGTTCCCTTGAGTTCCATTGATCGTAGCGGAATTGGAGCCTTGGGTCGCAACAACATGCACAAGCTCAAACCCGCTTGCCTTGCTGCTGAAATTGCCACCGCTGAGTTCGGTTGTATAGCTTCCGTTTATCATTCCCGATTCGACTCGGTCATTTCCAGCGGAACCGATCATCGAAACGAGATCGTTGCCACCTCCACCATCAACACTCACCGAATTAAATCCGAAGGCATTGAACACGAATTGGCTATTGGCCGCAGAAACGCCTTCGGTCCGAGTATTGACTCGGTCGTCTTGGTTGCCAAGCTGCAAGTCGATTGAATCGTTGCCTTGATGACCTACCACAGTAATTTCGTTAATCGTTGAATCGGCAAACGAATACTCAACGCCGTTTACACTGACCTCAAACCCGTTGTTGGTTGCGACTGAAATGTTGTCATTGCTGTCGGTTCCGTGTACGAACAAGCTTCCTGATGAAACGGAAACAAGATTCGTAAGTCGAAAGCTTGCAGACTGTGCGTTGCCGACTGCTTCAACAAAGAACTTCTGTCCCGCCGTTGCATTAACGTCCAAACGCATTTCGCCATCGACGGCTGAAACGGACTTCAACAAGTTCATCTGGCTATCGTAGATGTTCAGCGACATCGATTCGTTGGCGGCAATCGAAGATTCAACTGTCAAGTATCCATTACGCAGCGAAGTCAGTTCGAAAGTCTGGCTTCCCTGAATGGATTGATCGACAAAGCTCTTCGAAACGACACCGCCCCAATTGATTGCTTCGCCCGCTCCCGCTTGAACGCCGCCATTTCCAATGTCGGTTCCACCGCCTGAATTGCTCGATTCAACGTTTACTCGGTAGTGGCCAGTCCCTTCCGCTGTCGCGACTGCAAAGTCGTATCTTTGTCCGGCAACCACGTTAAAAGTAATTTCATGCCCATCGAAAGTCGCATTGTTTCCATTGACTTCAACCAAAGGAACAAGGTTATCGGTGACTTCGAAATTCAAGGTCACCTGGCCGGTATGCTGGGCAGTGAATTGAAATGCGTCTACGTCTGAGATCTTGCCGATCGTTCCTTGGATCAGTTCGCCACCTCCGACGCTGCCAAGATTCGTTGCCGTTTCCCCTGTACTCGCATGGCGATCTTGAATAACAGAAGCCAAAGCCGCGTCGAGGTTGATGTTGTAGTAGTAGCCACCGGTTACCGAATCGTAGACTTGATCCGCCGTATCACGAAATTGCTGATAAAGCATGTCTTGCGTTATGTCAGTCACGCCCATGAATTCGTTGGCTTGCCGAAGAACAGCACTTGCTCCAGCGACGTAAGGAGCCGCCATGCTTGTTCCAGTCGAACCAAGAAACTCATTGCCGGACGTGCCACCGAAGAGGTGATCGGGAACCGTCGAACGAATCGACTCGCCTGGAGCGACCAAGACATTTGAGTCTCGCTGAGAAAAGTCGCTGATACTGCCGTCTTCGCCGTGACTCGCAACAGGAATCACGCTTTCGCTGACCGCTGGGTAACTTAATCCGGCTTGCCCTGTTTGCATGAAGGAGTTTCCAGCCGCGACGCTGATAAACAGACCGTCGGCTTCTAACTGCGCAAACTCGTCTTCTAGCGTTGCCCACTCCGGCATCGAATCCGCATTCCAATCCGTTCCAAGTGATAAGTTCACCGTCGTGATGGGATTCGCGAAATCGTCTTTGTGTTCATGCACCCATTGCAGGGCTTGCTCAACCCAATCGAGGTTTCCTTCACCACCATCGGTAAAAACCCTCAGAGCAACCAAATCGACGCCAGAACTTACGCCGCTATATTCGGCATCCGAACTACCAATAATTCCGGCGACATGTGAACCATGATAGCCTGCTGGACCATCGTCATAAGGATTCGCATCGTTCTCGGCGAAATCCCAACCACCGACCACGCGATGGCCTTCGCCATAGCCATTCCCAAGTGCATAATGATCCCACGCGATTCCAGAATCAATGACTGCAACCGTTTGCCCGGTTCCGTCGAGCCCATACTCTGCTGCGATATCGGAGGCTTGTTTGGTGACGGAATCGTCTAACGAGACCGCTTGTTGAACAATCGCAGGTGATTCGGTTTCCATCTCTGGAAGTACGTTGGCGACAGCCTGCGCAGTCATTACCAGCCGTTGTTCGAATTGCTCGAACTTTAGCTTTCGCTCTGGATTGATTTCATTAAGATTCGACATCGGACAAGCAAACTCACTACGCTTTTGACCATGCGACTTGGGCGAAGCGTCATCGCTCAAGTCGAACCATCATGGTTAAAAAGAACGCCGATTCCGTTTGGCGTAGGGAGCGGCCGACCCTTAAAAGGCCTAGCCTACGAGTGCTTAACTCAACTGCTTTCACTTGCGTTTGAGGAAAAACGCGAGCCGGATCGTCCTTTCCAGCTTCGCTCGCGGAAAACTATACGTTTGTAAATCCGAAATGGGTTCGAAAATCATCATGTTTTCAAATCCCAACATTCGCATGTTAGTCTTTAACGATTGTCTTGATTGTGTCGCGTAAAGAAGGTGGGCAGTTGGCCTAAAACGTTCCGAACAACTGAAGGGTGCGGAAATCGTGACGTCTGCCACCCAATCGAATTCAAGTGAAACGTTAATGATTGTTCTGCCGATCTGGCTTGTAAGTAACATTCCGATTTTTCGGATGTTCCCCGTTGAATTTCGAGCAAGGCAATCCCGTGAAACCACTCTCTTCTTTTGGCTACATGCATTTAACAATGCTTTCCAAGCCCGCTTGTGATCGCTCGATTTACAAGTTGATCCGCAAGCACAAATTCCGTTCGTTCATCGAAATTGGAATGGACACCGGGTCGCGTTCGCTCAACATGATCAGCGTTGCGAAAAAGTACGGCGTCTCGCCAAACGTCCGCTATACGGGCGTGGATCTTTTTGATGCCCGCGAACCAGATCAGGCGAAGCTTCAATTGATTGAAATGCATCGGAAACTTAAGGCGATCGACGCAAAGACCCAATTGGTACCAGGCGATGTTCAGTCAGCCATCGCAAGAATCGCGAACTCGCATGTTCGAACGGATCTCATTGTGATCTCAGCCGGAACTGATGAAGCATTACTTGAGTCAAGCTGGTTCTATTTCCCGCGCATGCTTCACTCGGGATCCGTTGTTTTGATTCAAAAAGGCGAAGGCCAAGAATTCAAAAGCATGAATCGCTTGGAAATCGAAAAGCTGGCGGAGCAGCAAACTCCCGCACGAATCGCCGCGTAGAGAATTTCAGTTCTTCGCAGGCTCGGCACCGACCTTCACGCGAAGCTTCGTAAGTGCGTCCAGCGCGGCATCACGATTCGATTCTTTCTCAATCGACTTGATAATTTTCTCAAGCCATTCACTCAGCGCAACAACGTCGGCTTGGCGATTCAAAAGATGATATGCGAGAATAACTCGCATTGCAGACTCGTAAATCCCCTGGCTTGAATTTGGATTTTCCGAGAGCGTTTGGAAAAACCCTTGTACTCGTGCACGGGTATCGCCATCACGGTTCTCTACCCGAATTGGCAATGCGGACGGTTCAAATTTTGAGAAGATAATATTTTCCTTGAGCCTTAACGCGACTTCCTTTGCGACAGGTGTTTCGACTGACTCAATTCGAGCCAACACATTCTTTGAAATTGAATCCGTTTCCAATTCATCAGTCGACTTGCCCAGCACTGCCGTTGTTAACTCAGCCAATCGAATCAGCGAAGACTGGTCCCCAGAAAGTTGACCGAACCGCTTGTTCAACTCCGTTTCAAAAGCTTGCAGATCTTTCTTTTCGTCGGATTCCAGAAAATCATAGATCGGAGCCACGATCATCGAAATGTTCGCCTTCGCCTTCACATCGGCATCAACATGATCGCAATACTTTCGTTCAATCTCTGCCAACGCCTCTCGCGTTCCTGACAAGTTCATTTTCCCAGCCACGTTTAGCGAGTCCACAAGGCTGATCGACTCGATGTAAGAAATCAAAGCGTACTTGCGTTGGGCATCGCTGAGCTTTGTTTCATCGGAACCAAACTCAAGGAGACGCCGAGCGATTTTGGCACGTTCGGAACACATGACGATCCCAGTTGCCGGTGCAGCCTTCCCCCATTGTTCACCGAGGCGGAGCGACTTTTCTATTAGCTCGTCAACGGTCGCTTCGTTCAAGAACGTTTCAAGATTGGCAGAAGTCGAACGCTTTTTATTCGAAGCCTGTGAATCGGATGGCTGTGAATCGGATGGCTGTGAATCGGGTGGCGGTGTTGAAGTCGTCACCTTTGGTTCAACGGGCGACTCAATGGCCTGAGAATTAACTGGTTGAGAATTAACTGGTTGAGAATTTCCAGTCTCGATCTGGTTCGAGTCAACCG
>CAYMFZ010000445.1:0-5251 GCA_964389585.1 uncultured Pirellulaceae bacterium
TGAAACGTCTTTTTTGTCCAAAGGTTGTAACCAGCCGTCGTATGACGAATGCCTTTGGGTTTTCCAGTCGAGCCGCTGGTATAAAGAATGAACGAAGAAGTTTCACTGTCGAGCGGTGTCGCGGGACAGTCTTCCGAAGCCGCATCAAACAAGTCGTGCCACCAATGGTCGCGTCCTTCTTTCATGCTGACGTCGTTCTCACAACGCTTGAGCACAATGCAGTGCTCAACGGTTGGAGAGTTTTCAAGCGCCTTGTCGACGGTCTCTTTAAGTGGAATGCACTTGCCACGTCGCCACAGTCCATCTGATGTTAGTTGAACTTTGGCACTGGCGTCGTTGTTTCGATCCGCGATTGCTTCGGCTGAAAAACCGGCGAAGATCACCGAGTGAATCGCTCCGATTCGCACACAAGCCAACATTGCGACCGCAATCTCTGGCGTCATTGGCATGTAGATGGAAACCACATCACCAACACCGACACCCAAGCCCGTCAGCACGTTTGCGAATTTGCAAACGTCACGATGAAGCTCGTTGTAAGTTAGCGTTCGCTGGTCGCCCGGTTCGCCTTCCCAAATAATCGCGGTTCGCTCTCCGTTGCCTGCTGCAATGTTCGCGTCAAGGCAGTTGTAAGAGATGTTGGTTTTGCCACCGACAAACCAATTGATGTCGGTGCTGTTTCCTTCCATGACCGAAGTGTAGGGCTCAAACCAATGGAGATTCTGTTTCGCTTCTTCGTCCCAGAATCCTTCTGGGTCCGATTTTGCACGATCGTAAATGGCTTGGTAGTCTTCCATCGAACCGATCCGCGCCTGAGCCGAAAACTCCTGAGGTGGGGGAAACAGACGGTCTTCGTGCATCACGTTGTCGATTTGGCCTGAGCTGCCTTCAGACATTACTTCACTCCTGACTGAGGTGGGAATCGTTGAGAACGACATGAACAGTTGAGGACAACTGTTCTACATTGTTTGCGTTCGGGTGAAGACGACTGTTTTATAACAGCGTCTTTGACTGCGGATCGAGCCCGACACCTTTGCACGCCGCCGCCAAACGCTCCATGACCAGAAGTAAACCACCTGGGTCAAGCATTTCAATTTCGCCGCCGTCCGATTTGAATTCAAAATGAAAAATGTCAAACCGGGCATCACACTCATCGAGCTTTTTAAGCTTTTTATGGTCGTCGCCTGAAAGCGTGATCGTGCGAAAATCCTTCATCAGATCCGCAACCTGCTCAAGCACTTCCTGACCATGCACGAATGTGATATCCATTGCCGAACTATCGTGAGGCGAACGAATGGTGACCGATTCGAATTTACCATCTGTTTCTTTCAGATTGCTAAATTCGTATTTTTCACCCAGTGATTGAATGCAAGTTTTGACTTGTTCACCTGTTGGTCGATCGTCGTTGTTTAAATGAATAAAAAACGTATCTCGATAAACGTAATTGTCATCCTCAAACAAAGACACAAGCTTCTCCCGTTTCCGTTTTGGCCAATAATCGCATTGGCCTCGTTAATGCATTCTAACGATTTTTTCGATTCGTATGCAATTGATTGCCAACCAAGAGAGCCGAGAATTTCGTGAGCCGCGACTCGTAAGCAGCCCGGCGTTTCGAGAGCCGATAGGTGAGAGGGCGTTTTGTGAGCCGTGACGCGTAAGCCGCCGGGCATGTTTCAGAGCGGTCACGAACGTGGTCGGGCGTGGTTCAGAACGGACTGGTCCAATGCAAACCTTGAACAAGTTGCCAAGTGGCGAGCCGAAACGAGTCTCACCCTTGAAACAGGCTTCACACCGAATTGGTTTCACACCGAATTGGTGGCACGCCGAGTTGGTAGGATGCCCGAGGCCTTACGGACGACGGCTCACTTGCTCTAGCCATCAACGTCCAAGTTCGCTCGAACGTTCCGTTGCTGCGTTCACCGCCGACATGACCGCGTCCCGAAATGCGTTTTCTTCTAATGCTTTTAAGCCCTCGATCGTAGTGCCGCCTGGGCTGGTTACTCGATCGCGAAGTACGCCTGGGTGCTCGCCTGTTGAGTTCAACATCTCAGCCGATCCAATTACCGTTTGAATTGCCAGTTGCCGCGCGGTAGCTCGTGGCATGCCAGTTAAAACCGCTCCGTCGATCATCGCTTCGATAAAGGTAAAAACATAAGCCGGCCCCGAGCCAGAGAGTCCGGTTACCGAATCCATCAACTGCTCGTCGATTTCCACGACGGTTCCAATCGATTCCATGAAACCCTTGATCAGCTTGACATCCGCAGAGTCGACTTCGGCATCACAAGCAATCGCGCTCGCCCCTTTCCCAATCAGGCACGGCGTGTTGGGCATGACGCGAATCATCCGATTGGTTCCCGTCAGTCGCTGAAGCGAAAATAACTGAAATCCGGCGACGATCGAAACGATCAGCGGGTTATTATTAAAGTCAGTCTCCTCAAGTGCATCCGCCACAAACTGAGGCTTCACTGCCAAAAAAACGATTTCACTTGAATTGACTAACTCTTGATTCGAGTTGACCCGCTTCACCGCAACTCGGTTTCCAATCAAGCTTTCGAATTCTCGACAGGCTTCTAAACTGGGATCTGCGATCAGAAAATTGACTTCGCTCGAGTCAGCAATTCCGCCAGCGAGCGACTTTGCCATTTGTCCGGCACCGATAAATCCAATTGTCTTCAAAACGTTACTTTCGATTTAGTGTGAAATTCCGTGTAGCAGTTATTTAAGTGCTGCCACTATTCGGCGGCGCAATTGAAAGAGCTAGCAAAACTCGCAAGCTTCTTGAAAGGAACCAGCTTAATCGACGACACGAATCCGCACTATCGTGGGCTAGAGGGCATTTCCAACCAATCACTCCTGTTGCTCGCCACGATGAATCTGTGAAATCATGCAACTGCTTGATGACTCAAACTCATCTGGACGCTTGCTTTTGAATCTGGAAAACTCCCCTGGGATTTTATGCCCTGAAATATTGGTCGGATGGGATCGATACTAAGGAACTTGGTTCGATGGAGAATTGCGCGATGAAGAATTGCTTGATCAAAAAAGTGTTTGTCTGTTCGTTGATAATGGTGGGAATGAGTATCTGCGCGGAGCACTCGCTGGCGCAGGAACTTTTTTCAGGAGCGGGAATTCGTTCCAATACTCCGTCCAAGAAAGAAGCGAAATCTCGCTGGCCAAAACTGATGGACTTCTCAAAGGCTCAACCAGCGAAAGAAAAACCATTCCAACCGTTCTCAAGCTTTACAACAAAAAAAGCCGAAGCTCCTGAACCACCGCCCGCCAAAGGAATGTTTAGCCTGCCGACATTTAATAAGCCTTCATTCAACAAACCCAGTTTTTCAAAACCGTCGTTTAATTGGATGAAGAAGAAGCCTCGCCCGACTGGTCGTCCTGACTTGGGATTCGGCGCTCTTTCCAATTCGAATCAAGCCGCAAGCAATCCGAACTTCCTAAGTCAAATGAATGCGAAGTCGAAAGGATTTATTGACCGGACCACTGGCTGGGCTCAGCGAAAAAACCAGAACCTTCGTGAGAAGTCTTCGGAGACTTGGGATTCGATCACGCAGGACCTTCGGGATTACCAACGTGAGAATCCACCCTCGGCGACAACGCCAGCGATGCCGCCTGTGAGAACCGCGGAGGCGCCAAGCCAATCAAGGATTCGGTTTTAGGTTGGTGTTTGAAGATTTGAAGATTTGAGATCCCAAATTTGAAATTTCAGATCTTGCTTTTTCAAACCAGAATTCAGAATCTCCAAATCAGAATCTCCAAATCAGAATCTCCAATCCCGAATCTCCAATCCCGAATCTCCAATCCCGAACTGAAAATCCGAATCCCCAAATCCTTTACCCAAAAATCCATCTCTCCTCATTCCTCATTCCTCATTCCTCATTCGGAATTCCGCATTCAAACAAGAGACCTACAAACTGACCGCATCCTGATCTAAACTATCATGATGCTAAAAGACTTAATTCTCGGCACCGCTGGCCACATTGATCACGGAAAGACTTCGCTGATTGGCGCCCTCACTGGCACCAACACCGATCGACTTCCTGAAGAGAAAAAACGCGGCATCACCATCGAGCTTGGCTATGCCCACCTCGAACTTCCACCGTACCGACTGGGCATCGTCGACGTTCCAGGTCACGAAAAATTCGTCCGACAAATGCTTGCCGGTGCAACTGGCATGGATCTCGCCTTGCTCGTTGTCGCTGGTGATGACTCGGTCAAGCAACAAACCAAAGAGCATCTCGACATCTTGCGAATGCTCGACTTGCCCGCCGGCGTGATCGCGTTAACCAAATGTGATCTCTCCGACCCCGATTGGCTGGACTTGGTCGAAGACGAGATTCGCCAGCTTGTGTCCGATACGTTTCTAAAAGATGCTCCAATCATTCGCACGAGTTCGAAAACCGGGATGGGCATTGAAGAACTTAAGAACGCCTTGATGCAGGCGGCTGAGATTGTAGGTCAAACGGACCGAGCCAACCTTCAGAACGCTCCCTTTCGGATGGCCATCGATCGAACTTTCACCATTGATGGCCATGGAACCGTAGTAACTGGAAGCGTATCCAGTGGACAACTTTCGGTAGGGGATCAACTTCAAATCCAACCCGGCAGCAAAGCCGTTCGTGTTCGGGTAATTCAAAATCACGACTCCGCTGCGGAATCCGTTTCGCGCGGACAACGAGCCGCGATCAACTTGGCCGGCGTTCATCACCAAGAGATCGACCGAGGGCACGAGCTATGCCAATCCGACCACTTAGTTCCTTCGAAGCTAATGACGGTCAAGCTCCACTTGCTGGACCGAATCAACAAACCCTTCAAAGACCGAACGCGAATTCGATTCCATATTGGCACCGCTGAACTTTTTGGCAACATCAGATTGCTCGAAGGATCCGAAGTCGAATCTGGCGGAACCTGCTTAGCCCAAGTCTACTTGAACGAGCCAGCCGTTGCCGTTTGGAATCAACCGTTTGTCATCCGCCGCCAATCGCCTGTCGAAACCATTGCCGGAGGCCGCGTGCTTTCACCCAATGCTCGCCGAATAAAAAAGGCAACTCCGCTCGACTTGAAAATGATCGCTGACATGTCCAGCGGCGAACCGTTGACTCGTGCGTCAGCAAGTGCTTATCTCGGTGATGATTTGCATTGGACGCCGGCCGATCTCGCGCGAAGCGCCGGAATTGTTGACGTCGATGACGTTGCGAAACAATTGAAAGACTCAGGCGAGTTGATCGAGGTGAAAGTTTCG
>CAYMFZ010000446.1:0-5116 GCA_964389585.1 uncultured Pirellulaceae bacterium
CTACTCATCGGCTTGGTAACTCTCGGCAAGAGTCACCCACTAATTTAGATTCGAGGCCGCCGTTACTTAGCTTCACCGTACGACTCAACCGTATTTGCGATTGAGGAGGCTGATCCATAATAACGGTGGGTTCCCGGGCGGAACTTAGGAACGAGTAAATGGACCGTCGATGAAACAAGTCTAAACACAAACTTTTTCACAGTTCAGGAAACCGATTCGCCTCTGCCAAACTTCGTGCCTGCAACCGAATAGAGCGAATTCGCCTCTTCCATCAGCTTCAACAAATCATCCGCGCGCCGGGCATCCGCGGGGTGAGTTGACATAAACTCAGGCGTTTGGCCCGCTTCTTTCATGTTTCCGAAACGCGTCCAAAAACTCGGCGCAACGTTTGGGTCGTAGCCGGCTTTTGACATCAGAGTCAGCCCAATGTGGTCGGCTTCGGATTCCTGCTTGCGGCTGTAGGGCAGCAAGACGCCATATTTGGTGCCGACACCATAGGCTTGCATTAAGATCTCTTTTTTCGAAGGCGCGTAGTTGCCAACAAGTTTTTCAGCAAAAACTTTCGCGCCATCGACCACCATATTTTGGCTCATTCGTTCACCACCGTGACGCGCGAGGGCGTGGGCGATCTCGTGTGACATCACGACCGCCAATCCTGCTTCGTCTTGGCAGACGGGGAGAATGCCTTCGTAAATCGCGACTTTTCCGCCAGGCAAGCAAAACGCGTTTCTTTGCTCGCTGGAAATCAAGCGAAAATCCCACTCATAATCGTTTCGACCAGCCACAGCAGCAATTCGTTGGCCGACGCGGTTCACCATTTCTGATAATCGTGTATTCTGTGAGGCCGGCTCTTGGGTGATCGTTTCCTGAAAGGCTTGGCTGCCAAGAGAGATTTCCTGCCCTTCAGGTACGACTAGTAACTGACGTCGACCCGTAACAGGAGCGGTACGGCAGCCGCCACAAACGCACAGCCCCATTCCAAGGAATCCAAACTGTTTAAGAACGTTACGGCGATTAAGTTGTATCAATTCACTCATGACGGTACTTCGTGTGGTTGTACAAAAAACGGGTCGAATAATGTAAGCTTGTATCGACTGGCGGGCCGCGAAGAGTATGAAAAAGCCCCTGATCTGTCAGGGCGAATTTGAGTGAGCTAGCAGACAACGAATTGTTTTGTGTTTGGGAATAGGAATTTTGAATCTGGATTTGCTTAATCCGCCCAATTTGTCCGATGAACCCAAAATAATCCTGCATTAGGTTCGAATGCTAGAATCTGGCAATTGTGAAACAGGTCTCTTAAGCGAATTAGATATTCGATTCAAATGCGATCATAAGTGACGAACTAGGCACCGAAGAAAAACAGATACGCAACGTGATTGGACTTTGAGAAGGCTGAGGAAATAAGTCGGTGCATAAGGGCGACTCGCAAAAATTAAACGACATCGAAATCGACGATCATGACTTGGTCGATTTCGAGAAAGTCTATCGTGACGACCATCCAGTCGCCTGGTGGTTGGCGCTGACGGGTCCCGTTGTCATCACCACGATGATTCTTGGTTTGGTCTATTTCATCCAGGGACCAGAGGTTGCTTATAGCTACATCGCTGCGGCCGCGACGGCGTTTTTCTTCTTGGGTCGTTTTATCATTTTGATGGGGCAAGACGAGCCCAACGCCGATGCAGCTTGGTTTGTGAAGTACCTCGAGCATCTCGACGCACGCAACCTCTTCTTGATGCTGACTTACCTCGACACGATGGTGGCGATGTTTGTCGCGTTTCACATGGGAATTGTCTTTCGCATTCCTTGGGTTGGCCCACGGATCAAAGACATTGTTTCCGATGGTCAGTTCATTTTACAAAAGCAACCTTGGATTCGTCGAACGGCTTTTATTGGCTTGGTCTGTTTCGTTATTTTTCCCACTTCGACAACTGGCAGTGTGGGAGGTTCAATCTTTGGCCGCTTACTGGGAATGAAACGTTGGCGTGTCGTGCTGGCGATTCTCTCGGGAAGCATCTTAGGCAACGGATTGATGCTGGTGTTTTCCGAACAGATTTCAAAGTATGTCAAAGGCGATAGCTGGACGCTTCGAATTGTTGGCGTCGCTGCCATGATCATCGCTTTGTTTTTGTTTGAGCGAAAATTTCGACGACTAAAGAACGAGCACCTTGCCCAAGAGGAACTCAATAAAAAGCTGGCCGGATCAGAACCTGCTAAAACTAACATGGCAGATCCTGAAAATCCTTACACGCCACCTGGCCAGTCGACCGGATCTTCCCGACCCAGCAACAACGGTTCGAAATCTGCGTCTGAGCCAAAGGCTGAAAAAAGTTGAGTAAGACGCGATGGAACCGACTGGCGAGTAGCGTTCGGAATTGCAAGAAGTGTCCTCGCCTCGTTGACCACTGCCAGAATATCGCGAAGGTCAAGCGAAAAGCTTATCTCGATGAAGAGTATTGGGGCAAGCCGGTTCCCAATCTGGGATCACATAACGTTGGCCTCCTGGTTGTTGGTCTCGCTCCAGGCGCACACGGCGCGAACCGAACTGGCCGAATGTTCACGGGCGACCGAAGTGGTGATTGGCTGTATCGGGCAATGCATCGTTTCAAGTTCGCAAACCAACCTGACTCCAACGCAAAAGACGATGGGCTGGAACTCATCGACTCAGCCGTGACCAACATCTGTCGCTGTGCTCCTCCAGACAACAAACCCAAACGAAATGAGTTGGATAATTGCCAGCCATATTTCGTTGAGACGTTGGAACTTTGTGATCCGATCGTGATTTTGGCACTTGGCTCGCTGGCTTGGAATGCAACCATTCCCTTGGTGATCGATGCAGGCTGGCTTGAGCAACCAAAAAGAAGGCCCAAGTTTTCTCACGGAGCATCGGTTAAACTGAACGACGGCCGATGGTTGCTTGGTAGCTACCACCCAAGTCAGCAAAACACATTCACTGGGCGTCTAACGGATCCAATGTTTAACGCCGTTTTTCGGAAGGCCAGAAGGCTGATCGAGAAGTATCGAAAAGATTGTTAGAGCTTGCCCTGAAACTAGTGAGCCGTTGACATTAGCCTCGGGCCAGGGAATCAAGATGGCTTATTTTGCTGGTTATTCAGGCCCGAGGCTAGCGCCTTCGGCTCACAACCGCGACGTATATTTAGCAATCAGTATGGTTATGGGATAGGCTGTTAGCGCCGTTAGCCAAACTCAATCGTAACGCAACTCTTAAAAAGGTAATTCGTGAATTCTGAGTCAAACGAAAACTTCGATGCCGATGACGAAAGTTTGTCAGCCTATTCTGCGCCCGCCCCTCATGACTCAGAGAATGAAATTGACGACTTGGTCGAAGCCGATTTAGTCAAGATTCGCACGCGAAAACTTTCTTGGTCTGGCAAAATCGCTTGGGTACTGATCGTCGTCGCCACATGCTTCATGTTCTTTCGCATCGCGTATGACCAAGTCACGACGGCTCCTCAAGTTGGCGGCGATGCAACGTCAAAAGACTTGATGCCGGTTCAGCTTAATGCGAAGGGTCTTGTTGGTCAGCGAAATTTCTTGGAGTCACAAGGCCAGCCAATCCCTGAACCTGCCCAAACCGTTCCTGATGAACTCGATTCGGGTTCTTATGAGCAACGGCTTTGTTACGCCATCATGGTCAACGAGGTCGAGGGCTCTGACAAAGCGGCTGAATACTTGGACAAGCTTGAGAAAAAAGTTGAATCGAACAATCTTGAGCTAACAGAAAGTCAGGAAAAAATGCGAGACGCGTTGTCGAGCATGATCCAAGAGTACGACGATGGAAATTTTGAACCAGAAGTTGATCCCACCGACCGGAAGCTGATTGAAGACCGGCTGGAGTGGGTTGGCGAGTTGGCCTTTGTTCCACCAGGCTCACCAGACGAAGCTGCCCGCCAGAAAGTCGTTTCTCAAACCAATAGCGTCTTGATGGCGTCCATCGGTGGATTGGCGATTGGCGGATTTTTTGGCTTGCTGGGAATCGGCTTGGTCATCATGTTTTTTGCGTTGCTGATGTCTCGCAAATTGAAATCGCGTTTTTCAAATAGATCGTACGATCACAATATTTACATTGAAACGTTTGCGATTTGGATGTTCTTGTTTTTTGGTAGCGGATTCGTGTTTAGCTTTATCGAAATTAAAAGCGCTACAACTGGCATGTTGATTCAGCCTTTCGTGTTCTTCGGATCGCTGATCGTTTTGGCTTGGCCAGTTTTTCGAGGGATTTCATTTGCTGACGTACGAGCTGACATCGGCTGGACGTCGGGCAATTCGATCAAGGAAATGGCTTCCGCGTTTCCGACCTATTTTGCCACGCTGCCTTTTCTATTGCCCGGTGTGATTTTGCTGACAGTCTTAATGAGTTTGATAACAGGGTTTCACGATTCAAACGAATTTGCGCGACCCGTCATGCCTGGGCATCCCGTTCAGGATTACATTTCCGCCGGAGGTGTTCCTCTGATTCTGTTGGTTTTCATCACGGCCTGCGTCGCGGCTCCGATTGTTGAAGAAACCATGTTTCGTGGAGTTCTCTATCGGCATTTGCGAGATGCAACGGCTGGCTGGAAACGATTTGTAAGCGTGGTGTTTTCTGCACTGATCAATGGCTTGATTTTCGCCTCGATTCACCCACAAGGGATCTACGGCATCCCAGTACTGGCGACATTGGCGATTGGGTTTTCATTGACGCGCGAATGGCGCGGTTCGCTGATCGCGCCCATGATGATGCATTTCATTCATAACTTTGCGATCACTTGTGTATCGCTTTTAATTTTGTGATCATTGAGATCGCTTAAGCGGTTCGTACACGTTTGGAGCGCGCTGAGCCGTGGGCCGTAAGGCACCGGACGTTTGCGAAAAGATCGAGCACCTGGCTTGTTGCGGAACGTCAAATCTGTGCGGTGCCCGGCCGCTTACGCGTCACGGCTCACAAAAAAAAGTCGACCTGCTACGCAAATTCCGGCGACAAATCAACAAACTTATAGAAAACGAGAAATAGAAGATGGCACGGATCAACGAAAACTTTTTGAAACTTCAAGCCGGTTACCTTTTCCCTGAGATTGCGCGCCGCGTAAATTCGTTTTGCGAATCCAATCCTGAGGCC
>CAYMFZ010000446.1:5126-5239 GCA_964389585.1 uncultured Pirellulaceae bacterium
ACGTAACCCAGCCGCTTTGCTCGGCGACAATCAAAGCTATGCACGAAGCCGTCGACGAAATGGCCGTCAAAGAGACGTTTCGTGGCTACGGCCCCGAACAAGGCTATCCGTTT
>CAYMFZ010000447.1:0-5235 GCA_964389585.1 uncultured Pirellulaceae bacterium
CCTCCGAACGCTCCGCGGCCGAGCTGCACCCGGTGATCGCCAGGAGCAACAAGAGTGAGCTTGAAAAAAAGCGAAGCGCGAGTCTCATCAGAGTCTCTCCGGGAAATGACCAAACTGATTGAAGTCAATGAATAAAAGATCGTTCGTGCTAAACGATTCGAAAGTCTTGAACGTAATTGCGGCAGTACTCATCGGGCGCCGATTTTTTATGGTTCAATCGTTACACCCAAGCGGTCCAGCGTATCTTGCTTGCGACCAAATGCAAGGTTACGGTCGACTTCATTTTCGCAATGAGAGTGTTTCGAATCGGCATTGCATGCATCGCCTTGCTAATTGCGACTACCCGGCCAGTCCATCGTCGAGATTTACTTTGGATGGGCAATAAACCCGAAACGGGTCAGCATCAAATAAACGACGACAAGGCCGAGGATTGAAGCTAAGACGTCGTTGAAATCGTACACATTATTACCGCCAACGCTATGTAGCTTAAATTCTTGGGCAAGCACATAAGTGCCCGCAATCAACGTTGCCATCAAATAGATCGTCGAATCAGTTGGTCGGTGGCGAAGTTTCGTTGGACGCTGACGGAAGAAACAGAAAACTCCCGAGATCAGCACTGTTCCCATAATCGCCTCAATAAAGTTCGGTAACGAATAGGAAATTGAAAGCAAAACACCTGAATCATGGTTAGCCACAATCCAGGGACGGATCGCAAATTTATTCAGAATGAACACGACCAAACAGGATGCAAATAAAATCCGAACGTAAGGTTTGGTGGCCATCGAATTTATTTGAACCTGCTGAAGAGCCTGCTGTTTGCGAAGGCGAACAACGGCAACGGTCGCCGAGCCGGGGCGATAGATCTAAACATTGAAAATCATACATGGGCCCAGGGATAGGTGCATCGAGTTGCTATTTCACACGCGGTTGGTTTACGTCTATTGTATCAGATCAATGAGTGGGTCAAAAACGTGCGCTATTTTTAGGTGCGGGAAGCGTGCTCTAATTTTGGCCAATTTTTCTGGCTGGTAATCCGAAGTAAGCGTGATGTGTTCTAAGCTTGGCATGGACTGGATTGAAGCTGCTATTTCTTCGATCATTTCAATGTGCGGGATTTCGATTTCCGTGACAGCATGCCTTAGATTGATAGCGAATGAATCATTCAGCTCTAGCTGACGGCAGTATGCCGATCCCCCGAATTCTTTAATGGTTGCAATAGCTTGTTGCTGTGAATTTACCCGATTAACGGCAATCGCAAGCAGTATCGAAATCCCAGTGACGATTATGAGCAGAACCAGCGTTGAAATCCGTGGTCGTAGCATTTAATGAAGTGGGGTAACGTCCGCGTTATCCCAGACGCGGGTGATGTCGAAAATGTCGGAGCGGATACAATAGCGAAGCTATCCGCGGAGACCTCAAGGGACCGGTCTTTTGCGGCTTGGGATCAACGCATTGTTATCCCGCGAGCTACAAGCCGAATTCATGCTTTAGGCGAGCCATTTCCTTCCGCATCTCCGCCCGAGATTCAATATCACCATTCGAAATAGATCCTCGAATCTCATCAAACAGACGCGCCGAATCCGAGAACGCGGAGGTCGCCATTTGTAGGAATTCAGAGAATTGTGGTGTTGTGAAGTCAATTTTCCAGCCTTGTTTCGTTTTTCTGACCACCAGAGGCCGTGACGGATTCTTCGCCCAGTTCGCTGTATTGTCGTCAATCAATTCAAGCTTCAAATTCTCTATGCGGGCCAGAAGTGAATTCGAGAGTGCGCCAACAGGCACTCCCCCTTCGACACCGAAGCGTTCGTTCTCCACTCTGGCAAAGGCGTCGGAAGCTTGAACTAGGTTGATGTTAGCATCGATATAGTCTTCCACTGCCTCATTGGAAACGGCAGCGGAAAAAGCCTTGGATCGGTCTCCATCGGCAATTCCGGCGAAGAACTGTTGAATTGCCTCTTCCGGGGTTTCAATGGCGTTTGTTAGCGTTTCTGCAGTCGGGGAATATTGCGCATCATTGCTAGGGTGAGCTGTATCCTTCCGGCAACCAACTAAAAGCAGAACGGTGAACGCGAGAATCGGTAAGTATTTCATAATTTCCTGTTTAGCGGGATAACTTATTTGCTTAACCCCAACTTAGTTTGGGGTAACGCAGCTGTGGCGGTGGTTAATTGCAACTGGCTGGATTTTACCTGCAACTCGCGTAGTCGCCAAATATGAAATTTTACTTGTTGGGCGGTGTGAGCGTTGCTTAGGCTGATGGGGCTCTGCAAATGCTCTCCAGCAAAACTTGGGCGAGGCGCCGCATGAATTGTTTTCAAAGTCGAATAATCGAAAGTCGAATGACAGAGTTTCGCATGTGACCTGTTTGGTAGATTGGATTGGTCGTGACCTTTTATTTCTCTTCTCGCAATGCCTCAGTTTGGTTTTGTCGCTCGTTGAACCAAACAAACGGGTCATGCCCGGATTCTCGAGATTGGACGGTGTCGAGCTTGGCCTGCTGAGACTTCCAAATGTCGCAGGTGCAATATTGCTTCGCACGGTAGTGATTGCATGTGGTATTCGATCAGTTTAAAAAAATCGTTTTCACCAATTCGAATCAGGTCAATTAAATGAGCGAAGAACAAGGGTTCCAGCTTCCCACGCCCGGTCACCATCATGAATTGCTACAGCCGTTTGAGGGAACGTTTAAAGCAGAAGTTCAAATGTGGATGGGCCCTGGCGATCCTATGGTTTCCAGTGGAATGATTGAGAACACCTTTCAATTGGGCGGACTCTATCTTCACCAGAAATATCTCGGTGATAGAACAGATGGTCCGTTTCCAAACTTCGCCGGATACGGTTACTGGGGCTACAACACCGCAACAAATGAGTATCAGGGGTTCTGGATTGATAACGCTTCGACGATCATGCAATTGGAAACTGGAAACGTGGATGAATCCGGAAAAATTTGGGAAATGAAAAGCGAAATTGTTTTGCCGGGATCCGAATCTGCGATGCAAAAGCGGACGATCTTCACTGTGCTCGGCAATGACCATCACACAATGGAGTCTTTTGTTACGCCACCTGGAGCCGAGGAATCGCGAAACATGTTCATCGACTACAAACGGAGTTAATGATCGTCAACGATTGAATGATAGTTGTAATTGAAAGAGGAATCAGATGCCAAAATTAGATTGGAGCTACCACCGTCCGGGCTGAAAGACGTGTGGCAAAACGCAAGAGTTTCTTGCGGAAGTTGAAGTAACAGCCAAGGAAGAGATCAATGCGAAGAAGGAAAAGTTTCAAAAGGACGAGGCCTTAAAATTGATCGCCGCAGCAAGTCATTTGTGGGTCGCGAAAGGCAAGAAGGTTGTCAAACTTGATTTGAAGAAAGACAAGCCGGCTGAAGAAGAAGTTTTGAAACTCGTGCTCGGCCCAACCGGAAATCTGCGTGCGCCGACTTTGGTTGTCGGCAAGAAACTGATCGTAGGCTTCAATGAAGAAATGTACGAATCGGTATTTTGACTCGATCCTAGCCACCCGTTCTTTTGATTGCAGTACTGAGCATGCTTAACAGCGTACACATCACTGCAAACCCAAGCAACAGATTTACTAGCCCGATGATACCTATGACTTTGCTTGCATTCTCTGGCGAATCGCTCATCACTAAGGTAACAACTACAATTGCGATTGAGCAAAGAATGGCACCAATGATGGCAACGATCCAAGTGATCATCGCAAGGTTGGCGGATCCGCGTAATTCTTTCGAGCGAATGTTCTGACCAATTTTCTTGAAATAGGTGATGAAGAAAAACATATTTGAAAGTGCAAGTAAATAAGAAGACACAACCAAGATTAGCACGACGATCCCAACAGCAGCAGCTGCTGCCTGAGCAGCGCCGCCTCCCTCGTCCCCAGTAATCAAATTGGCAATAGGAATGCCAGTACGAGCGCGCCTACAGCGAGTCCCGCGAACAGACGTTCGTTTTTGTTTGGCGCGAAAATACAGATTATTTGACTTACAAAAAACAAACCAACCGCGAGTAGAAATGCTATGCCAATCACACTTCCAATAATCCCAATTACCGGAGCGATCACAGGAACGAATGATGTCAAAAATCCCAACGGGAACATGATCGCAGGCGCTACTAGCATCGTCAGCAATGAATAGTATGCAATTGACATCCCAATTCGGGCGACGTTGTATTCGCTAAAGTTAACGTCGGGTTTAGCGTTTTTTTTTCGGGAGCCACCGGCGACGGGCGAGGCATTAGGGTTGGAGACGATCGACTCCATGCCTTTTTCTGCCGATTCGGATTCTTCCTGAGCTTCTTGGCGAGCTGTTTCGACGTCCGCGAATCCAGGATCATCCAAAACGAAATTGCCGAGCGGATTAGGGCCGCGTGCTGCCGGAGGTGGCGAAGCGAAAATGTCGGCTTGGCGTTTGAGTGGGCCATCGATTCCGTATTGAGCCATGTCTTGTTGGCTCGGTTGGGGGCGGGCGGGTTGCCGGGCAGATTGTCCTAGGGTGCCCTGAGCTGGCGCCGACCCGGCAGGTCGCTTGGTTCGAAAAGCGGCGCCACACTTTTGGCACTTGATCGTCTTTCCCATCGCGCTATCAGGAAGCTGATATTTCGTTTGGCATTTCGGACAAGCAATCGTGGCTGGCATGAACTATCACAAAGATTTAGGGCAATGGGCAAGCGGAAACGGCGACGGGATCGCCAATGTTCAATTGTAATTCACAGGAAGCTGATTTTACGATTCAGACTTGGCCGAGAGAGCAAATCTTCAACGTTAAGCGATGATCTCAGCATTAACCGATGATCTCAACACTCAGCGATGATCTCAATACACAGCGACGATCTGGTTAGTCTGATTCTAACGCTTGATTCGAGTAGTCGAAACAAGCGCGTGGGGCTGAACGCGATCCGTGAGCTAAATCGGCAGAAGCCGCGAATCGTTGACGCCAGCCTCTGGCCTTCGAATCCGATGGCCTGTTTTTCTGACGATTCTGACCCATCAAGGCACCGAAGCGACTTCGCCTGAGTCCGCCGTGCCTAATGCCCGCCAGATACGCAGATCGATCCCGTTGGTGACAAAGCCGACCGAGCCATCCATTCGCGAGACGTTGACGCCTTGTTCGTGATGCGAGCGAGATGTCACGGCGGCAAAAGTCGGCCGAGACAAGTCGCGTCCCTCTTGTTGCGAATTGAAATCAATGTCGTACGTTTGGCCGTCGTAAACATAAGGCAC